>JAFSTS010000201.1 GCA_017445685.1 Clostridia bacterium
CACTCCGTTTTGGACGATGATCGTCACGGTGCCGTATTCCACTCCACGCAGAATCTTTTTTACCTGTTCGAGGCAGGCATCAATCTGCATATCCTTTTTTTCAGAGATTTCCATCTCGAATGCCTCCATCTTTATTATATGTGCCGTTGGTTAGCATAGACTAACCAATGAAGAATATATCACTTTTCTTTTCCTTTGTCAAGGGATTTCATATAAGTTTTCAGTTGAGTTTTGTATCTTTTTTGCTGATCGTCTTGACAAAACAACCAAAATAAATGATATGTGCAAGCCATACGATCCCGAGTACGATACAGGGGATCCATATTCCTTTTCGAGCCATCATAAAGGTCGCAAAACCCATCAGCAGTGTGACTGTTGAAATGAGTGAAAGCTTTGTCGAAGGGAGCATTCCCTCCTTTTTCACAAAAGATTCAAGATGTTTTTTGTAAAGCTTTGTGCCAAGAAACCACTGATGAAGTTTTTCGGAGCTATTTGCAAAGAAAAACAGCGTCAGCAGATAAAACGGCGTCGTCGGAAGGATCGGCAGAAATACGCCAACTGTACCGAGAGCCAAGCATATACATCCCAAAACAATAAATATAATTCTCTTAACTTTCATTATTCAGCCTCTTCTTTTCTTTCTTCGTTTCAACAATATGTTCTATTGCCGCTATCAGATGATGAAATATCATCCGAGGACCCGAAAAGCGCATAACTGTACGAATTATTTCACGCATATCGGGTCTATAACAGTGAACCTTGCAATTGGAGCAAAATGTTTTGTTTTCCATAAACGGACATTTGTCGCTGCGTTGATAAGCATATTTCAAAAGTTCCTTACAGTCAGCGCAGAGCTTTCCTCTTTTTGTACGATGATTTTTTCGGCAATATAGTGTTATCATCTCACCGACAATTTTCTTTTCTTTCTCTCGTTTGTCCTGTAAACTGTTCACGACATCCTCCCATTCTCCATGGCAACAACCTCGTCTGCGATGCGAACAGTGGATTTTCTATGCGACACAAGCACAACCGTTTTGTCTTCAGCCTCTTCTTTCAGCGATTTTAAAATGACGGCTTCGTTCAGGCTGTCAAGATTGCTCGTCGGCTCATCAAGAAGCATAAAAGGAGCATCGTGCAAAAAGGCTCTTGCAAGCCCGATCCTTTGCCTCTCGCCGCCGGAGAGTGTTTCTCCAAGCTCTCCCACCTGAGTTTCATATCCGTTTGGAAGAGTCATAATGAAATCATGTACTGCCGCTTTTTTGCAGGCATTTTGCACCTGCTCATCTGTGGCGTCAAGCTTTCCGATACGGATATTGTTTGCGACAGTATCCTTGAAAAGCTGAGTTTCCTGCGTCATATAGCTTTCAATGTTTCGCAGATTTTCTGTGTTGATCTCGTCAATGCTGACTCCTGAAACGGATACTTCTCCCTCGGTTGTTTTCCAAAAGCGCATCAAAAGCTTCAGCAAAGTTGATTTTCCGCAGCCGCTCTTTCCAACGATGCCGATAATTCTATTTTTCGGAAAATCAAGCGACAAATCTCTGAGCACTGTTTCGTTTGAGTATGAGAAGGTTACATTTTTTACATTTGCGCAACTAAACTCAACCTCTTGTTTCCCTGTAATGTCCTTCGTCTCAGGCTCCTCGTCGATGACGGCAAGAACTCTTGCTCCTGAGGCTATCGTTGCCTGAAGCGTTGTTCCGAGGTTTGAAAGCGCCGTCACAGGCCCAAAGGAGGACATGAGGGCAATCAACGGTATCAGGAATCCGTCGAATGATACAATTTCATTGTGATATAGCGCCGCGCAAAGCAAAAGCATAGCTATATCAAAAAAGAGTATGAACGTATTTGCAAGAGCAAGATTGACGCCGGTCAGTCTGTTAAGTTTACCCTGCTTTTCGGACAAACGCTTTGTTTTTTCGGTAAGTTTACAAAGCCGGTCTTGACCTGCTCCGTACTGGATCGTCTCGTCAAGGCCTCTTATGCTTTCGAGCATATATGCAGACAGCTCGCCTGAATCGCTGCGTATCTCATCGCCGAGAGTGCCGCTTCGTTTTGAAATAATCAGCGGAAGCGCAACACCTACCGAAACAAACGCGAAAAAAGCAAGAAGCCCCAAGCTCCAATGGTACGAGCCGATGAAAATCACCATCACGATTTCCACCAAAAACGCTATACAAATAGGCGAGATCGTGTGGGCATAGAAAACCTCAAGTAATTCCACGTCAGAAGTGATAAGTGAAATCAAATCGCCCTTGTCCCTCCCCTCTAATTTTGCAGGGCAAAGGCGGCGAAGCGCTTTGAACACCTTGTCTCTGATGATAGCAAGCAGAGTAAATGCAATGTAGTGATTGGTGCGTTGTTCGGAATATTTCAGTACGGCGCGCAAAAGCGCAATTACTATCAGCGTAACAAAATACGGCGTCAGGGACTTTGAATATGAAGGATCCAGTCCGTGTGCAACTACGATGCCGCCGATGATCGGAATAAACTGCGCGCAGAGAAATCCAAGCGTTCCCATAGTAACGGCAAAGAGCATAAACCCTGTCAGAGGTTTGACAAGCTTTATCATGCGAAGCATAACTTTTGCTTTGTTTTGCTTTATCATATTGCATCGCCTCCTCTGACATAGTTTTCAAGTGCTTCCTGAGTCTCCCAAAGCTTTGAGTAAACGCCGCTTTGGTTTATCAACTCCCGATGTGTTCCCCTCTCAACTACATTACCGTTTTCCATACAGTAAATGCAGTCGGCATCCACAACATTGGCAAGTCGGTGAGAGATCATCACAACTGTTTTTTTATTGGAGATGATTTTGATTTGATGTAAAATTGCCTCTTCACTTTCGATATCAATATTACTTGTGGCTTCGTCAAAAATATACACATCAGAATCGTGAAGTATGGCTCGTGCAAGCGCAAGACGCTGCCTTTGACCGCCGGACAGATTACCTGCGTTTTCCGACAGCATTGTGTCAAGTCCCCTCTCGGTTTTAAAAAAATGCGCAAGACTGCACTCGTCAAGTACCTGCCAAAGCCTGTCATCATTTGCGCTTCTGTCGGCAAGCAGGAGATTTTCTCTCACTGTTCCTTTAAAAAACACACTGCCGAAACCGATATAGGTAATTGCTTTCATAAGGCTTTCTTCTGAAACTGATCCAATTTCCTTACCGCCAAACATCAGAGAGCCGCTATCAAGCGTATTTCTGCCCATAATTAGAGAGGCTATGGTTGATTTTCCGCTGCCGGATTCGCCGACAATACCGATAAAACTGTTTTTGGGAATTGAAATGTTTATCGAGTGCAATATTTCACGATCTTTTTCATAGGAAAAACTTACATCGCTGAAAACAATATCGCCTTGGCTGACAGTGTCACGCTTTTCTTTCGGCTCGTCTTCATTCAAAAATTTAAAAATTTTGTCGCTTGCCGCCATACCGTTCATCGCGACATGAAAATAGCTGCCGAGCCTCCTCATCGGAAGGAAAAAATCGGCGGACAGCAAAATCATAAACACACAGTTTGCAAGATTCAGATTACCGTCCAGAAAAGCTTTTGACGCAAGTAAAATTCCGAGCGCTGCGCCGCCGTAGGCAACAAAGTCCATGATCGTTACGGAATTGAGCTGCATTGTCAGAACTGCCATTGTAACCTTTCTGAAATGTTCGGATTCTTTGTTCATCTGCTCATTTTTGTATTCATCTGCCTGATAAGTTTTAAGCGTTGTCATACCTTGCAGATTTTCAAGGAAAGTGCTTCCGAGCTTTGTGTACTGTCCCCAGTATTTTGAGAGTATCTTTTTTGCTATCTTCTGCACCATCATTATGGCTCCGGGAATAAGGGGAACACAGACAAGAAGCACAGTTGCAACCTTCCACGATCCGCCGAATCCAAACAGAAAAAACAGAGCTGTCGGCGCAATAAAAGCATAAAAGAACTGCGGCATATAAAGTCCGAAATAGCTTTCAAGCTGATCTACGCCTTCGACCGATTCCTGCACAAGCTCTGCCGTAGAGACATGTTCACGGTAAGCTGTACCAAGTCTGAGCAGCTTGCCGTATATTTTTTCTCTCATCACCTGTTTGACCGTGCGAGAAGCAAGATAACTCATCCGAGTTGCGTATTTTGTGGTAAAAAAACGAACTGTCACTGTGCAAACGATAACGGTAACCGGAAGTATCAAATCGCTGATACCCCAATTTTTTTCATATAATCTCTGTACCGACAGAGCAATCATGATGATCATCGTCACATTGCAGCACAGTTCAAGAAACTGCAATAAAATGTTTCCGATAATATATTTTCTGCTTTCGGGGCACATCTGCATTAGTCGCTTATCAAACATAAAATATTCCTTTCAAATTTGCGTAGTTATCGCTCAAAGTTTATTGTCTTATCAAATGCTCCATTTTGCGCCGGAAGATTGAAGCGATGCCATGCGATAAAACAGAGATTTTTCGTCCTTCAAAAGATCTTGCGGCTTGCCTTCTTCTGCAACTGTACCATCTTTCAAAACGACAATTTTGTCAGCTCCCGACACAGTTCGCATCCGATGGGCGATCACAAGCACTGTTTTACCTTTGAGCAAGTGAGATAATGCCTGCTGTACCTCTGTTTCATTTTCAACATCTAAAGACGCAGTTGCTTCATCGAGCAAAACGATCGGCGCATCCTTTAAGAGCGCCCTTGCAATAGATATTCTCTGCCTTTCACCGCCGGAAAGTTTTGCTCCGTTTTCACCGATCTGAGTCTGATAACCGTGTGGCATCTTGCTGACAAAATCATCGCAGTTAGCAGCTTTTGCTGCCAACAGCACCTCTTCATCGCTTGCGCCGTGCTTTCCGAGCCTGATGTTTTCCATAACCGTATCATCAAAAAGGACAACATCTTGAAAAACCATCGAATAATCGCTGAGAAGTGCCTCAGGATCGACGGTTTTGATATCCACGCCGCCAACTCTTATACAGCCGTCCGTAACATCCCAAAGCCGAGCAGACAGCTTCGCGCAGGTACTTTTGCCCGAGCCGGAAGGACCGACAAGAGCTGTTACCTCCCCTTCTCTTGCAACAAAGCTGACAGAGTTTAAAACAGGCTTATCATCGTAGGAAAAACTGACATTTTCAAAAGATATATCGTGACCCTTTGGTTTGAATTCATTTTCGCCTTCGGCGCAGGGGGTATCGTAAATCTCGTTGAGACGATTTGCCGATACCTGAGACATAAACATTTCCGCAATCAACGCAAGGCTCTGATCGAACGGCGCGTAAATGCGTGTAATAACAAGCAAAAACACAAAAAGCAGCATAAAGTTGATTTTGCCGGATAGAATCAGCGAAGTGCCCGAAAGAATAGTCGTCGCCACACCGAGACGCATAATTACGCCGGCAGCATTGACGAAAAGACCTGTGACAAGCTCGCCGTGAATATTGTTTTTTTCATGCTCGTCAATTTTAGCATAAAGATTATCAAGATAGCGCGCTTCCTGATTTGTCGCACGGATCTCACGCATATTTTCAAGCGACTCCTGAATACCGTCAGAAACATTGACAGCAGACATTTTCAGTTTCTCGGAATTTCTTTTTGAGATTTTTCTACTGCCAAACAACAACGCAAAAGCTACGGGAACGCCCCAAAGGCAGGCGATTGCAAGACGCCAGTCATATATGAAAAATCCTATAGCGATAAGTGCC
>JAFSTS010000202.1 GCA_017445685.1 Clostridia bacterium
ATGAAAATTTCAGCGTTTTTAAGATTTGTTTCACGGCGGGATACCATGTCGCCGGTAAAAACTATGATGTCAGGGGATAGAGAGCTGATTTTTTTGATCAGCCGTTTCTGGTTTTTGCCGAAAAGCTTGTTGTGCAAGTCGGATATCTGAACGATTTTGAAACCGTCAAAATCGGCAGGAATTTTTTCGTTTGAGTATTCGAAGGTTGTAGTTTGAATAAGGTTGTTGCCGAAAAAAACAGTGATGCAAATAATTACAATAACGCACAAAATTGCTGAGAGTATCTTTGTTCTCTTTTTCATCGGCATCACCTCATGGGTATTTTATCATACAGTGATCCTTTTATCAAGCGGCTTAAAATAAAAAGAATTTGTAAAATTCCAAAAAAAAGCTTGCATATCCGAGGATTAGATATTATAATATACTCTAACGAAACAGAAACTGAAAGGAAAATCAAATATGAATTTTGTTCAAATGCTTCTCGATACGGCAACAGGAACTGCCACAGGCACAGGCGCTTCAAGGTGGTCAACGATGCTTCTTCTTGCGGCTATGGTCGGCGTAATGTATTTTATTATCATTCGTCCTCAGAAGAAAAAACAGAAAGAGGAGCAGGAGCTTCGCGACAATCTCCAGATAGGCGATGAGATAACAACTATCGGCGGCATCGTAGGTAAAGTTGTAACTATTAAAGAAGATACAGTCGTCATCGAAACAGGCGCGGACAGGGTAAAGCTTAAATTCCTCAGAGGCGCGATCCAGACTAACAATACTGCTGCGGAAAAAGTTCAGTCTCAGAGAGAAGCTGCAAGAAAAGCTGCCGAAGAGGCTAAGGCTCAGAGAAAAGGCAGGAAATCAAAAGAGCTTCCTCAGGAAGAAAAAACAGAAGAATAATAATTGATCGTTTCCCATATCTTTTATTGATAAAAGGTATGGGAGGCTTTTTTTTATGGCGGAAAACAGAAAAAAACAATCAGGCAGAAAAAATCCATCTTCATCAAATTCGAACGGTTCGGTTTCCAAAAAGCTGATTAAAGCAACGGTTTTTTCATCGGCTGTATTTTTTGTTTTGATATTTATATTCTCTCTTGCCGCTTCAAAACGCGAGATCCCGGATAGCGTAATGAGCGTTTTGCCGTTTGCCGCAGGAGCAGCTTCGGGATTAGCCGGCGGAAGAATGATCGCAAAGAGCTTTTCTGATAAAACACTTATTTACTGCCTGATTTGCGCAGCCGTCCAAAGCGTTGCAGTTAGCATAGTGCTGCTGTTGACAGTCGGAAACATCGGGCTTAAAACGTTGATTTTCTTTGTTCTGATATTTGTGTTCTATTCTCTCGGAGCGTTTTGGAAAAGAAGCCGAAAACCTAAGAGAAAAATCTGAAATCATGTGATAATATACGTCAATTCCCAAAGTAAATTCCACAGTAGGACGAGGGGCGGAAAACAGTGTGGGAAAAGCGGAAATTAGACCGGGAAACGGGTGAAAAGGCAAATAAAAATGGGAAAACAGAGGTTCAAAACGAAAAGAAAGCAAAGGGA
>JAFSTS010000203.1 GCA_017445685.1 Clostridia bacterium
AGTGAAGGTTATCAGCCGTGGAGCAGATACGTTAAGGACGGTAAAAAAGAAGAATTGTGGGTTAAATAGGAGTTTAACGTATGACGAACGAAGAAGCTATAAAGGCAATAAGGGCTAATTGGCCCTCGAAAAACTATTCTATTCTTCGTGAAGCGTTGACGCTTGCTATTCATACTCTTGGCGGAGAAGAACAGCCTTCAAAAGGTTGCTCTTATTATGCTGAGAACGGCAATAAACCTTGTTGCACTCATGATTGTGATAGGTGTGTGTGGTACGTTTAAAAGGAAACTAAAATTCGTGCGAAGGTGGTGTTATGATGCACTCAAACAATGATTTATTTTGGGCTATCATATGGGTTTTAGTTGTCTTAATAATGATTGTTGCGGTTTATTATGGGCCATAAAAGGAAATTTTAATGGAGATGCGTTATGAATTACATAATTGATCCGTCTGTATTATATTGGATGAACGTGCTTGGAATCCTTCAGACGGTCTTTGCCGTATTCGGTGCATTCGGCTTGTGCGCCGGAATTAGCTTTATGGGCTATGGCAAAATGTCTGAACACGAAGCGTATGACAGAACATATGACGTTAAGAAAGCAAGTTATATTTTCATTGTCAATGAAGAGCAATTAAAAAGCTTTAAAAGTATCATCAAAACTGGCGTGATCATTGCCACTATTTCTCTGCTCTTTGTTATCGCTTCAATCTTTATTCCTGGAAAGGCCACGAGTATTGAAATGCTTGTTGCCAGAACCGCTACCTATGATAATCTTAACATTGGCATTGATGGCGTAAAGGAATTGATTGATTATATTGTGACTGCAATTAAGAGTGTAGTATAAGTAACTTTGGAAATCAGATCATTTTCGTGATGCCACGAAAAAGATAACAAGGAGAGACAATGAAAAAACTCTGTATTATCCTTACGCTCTGTCTGCTCTTCGCGTGCACTGCGATCGCGGAAGAGCAGACAGTTTCCAACGTCATCAAACCCGATCCTTCTATCGAGCTGCTGACGCCGACACCAGAGCCTACACCTGAACCGACGCCGATTCCGAAGCGAGTAACCATCGCCACGAACCGTAAGTCTGTGATAGAAGAAGGCGCTACCGTCACACTGACGAGCAAGCTCGAAGGCTTCGAAGGATGCGAGGTGTACTACCAATGGCAGCGTGACAAAGGCAACGGCTTCGAAGATATGCCAGGCGCAACCAGTGCTACCTACTCTTTCGCCGCCACAGCTGAAACATTGTGTTGGGGCTGGCGATTGATCGTGTATTACGCTGAATAGCCAAACGTTCCTCATACGCCTCTGACGCAAGCGCACCACTTGAGGACATATGTATTGCAATAGCCGCCGTGCTCGAACACGGCGGCTTGCAAACGCGCTGCTGTCATCTTATTTGCGCTGACCCAATATTCTTCCTCCTTAAAACTCTCCTCCCGAAATTAGATCTTTCGACTTAAAAGTTGAAGTGCAACGAGGATTCCTGCCAGCAAGTAATACAGGATACTGATAACATTCAGAGCGATGTCTGAAATCGTCTTAAATCTTTCCATCGTAGCACCTCCTTTCCGTCGGAAAGCGCCGGACTGGTGTCCAAAAAGAACACGACCTTCTACTGATTGATACTTGCGATATTCACCCTCATTCCGAGGGAGAGAATGTTACAACATGAGCCGCTTATAAACTCAGTGACGGTTATTGCGCTCGCCATCAAATTTACAAAATCAACCTTTGCCATAAGCATCACCTCTCCTCGTATCCTGTACGTCATTGTAAACATTAGTGTCAATGTAAACAACATCCCCCAAAAGCGTATGCCCAACGCTGACGACAGGTTCGTATGTCACCATACGACGGGGCAGGGTTACCTCATCTTAACATTCTCAATATCGCACGTCAATAAAATAGGCTATATTTTATACAGAATTTCTGTACGAAATATAGCCTTATTTTTTACCCATACAAGTTATCCACTGATCCTTAACATAAAAAGTTTTTCAGATAACTTATCTGCAAAAGTCAGAAAGAAAGTGATACTATACAACAAGCGCAAGTGTTCGATCCGGTTGCCGCCATTGACAACCCTGCTCTCCGCAGCTATACTGAGGTTGATCTGCAGGCCCTCGTAAAGCAAACAGTGCAAACTACTTTACGGGAACTCTCTTCGGCGCAGCTTGACAACGGCATAGATTGTACTTTTGATGTATCGAAAGGAGCAACCGATATGTCAAAAGAGGTGCGTCGCGTCATTGTTGGATACAATGACGACGGAACACCCGTTATCAAACGTCTTACGGCCGCCAATCAGTATGAAATGAACGATCGCATCGTGCAGGAATACGTCAGCAATGGCCGCATCAGAGAGTTTCTTTACACACAGGAGAAACCAAAGCCCACGATCTCGTTTAAAGATTACGCTGAAAGGTGGCTTGACACCTACATCGTCACCAGAAAGCCCAACACCATCGCCACCTACAAGAAAATCCTGCGTGCGATTCTGCCGGACTTTGGAAATCAAAACCTGGCAGACATCACAACCAACGAGATCCAGCTTTATCTCAACAAAAATAAAGACTTGTCTAAGAAAACGCTGAAGGAACGCCTTGCCCGCATCGCTCAGATCCTCGACAGCGCCAAGGAAGACGGCTTGATCGACGCTAACCCGGCAAAATCAAGACGTCTTACGATCCCGACAGACAAACAACAAGTCCGCGAAGCAATCCCGCTCGACGTCATGCGCGTCATCATACAAAAATCTGCACAGCTGGATGAAAAAAGCAAGCGTCTGCTGCTTCTTTTGATCACTACAGGCGGCCGCAGAGGAGAGGTACTCGGTCTGCAATGGCAGGACATCGACGTAGAGAACAATCTGATCCATATCCGCCGCAACGTAACCCATGCCAACGGCAATGTGCCTGTCATCGGCACACCGAAAACAAAAGCTGGCACCCGCGACGTGCCCTATGAAGCCGCCATCAGATCTGTCGTCGATCCGACAGACCGTCAGCCAGACGCTTTCATCCTTGAAGGCAGCGAACCGACGCAGCCAATGACCATGACCATGTACAACAACACCTGGCATCGGATTCTGAAACAAATTCCAGAGCTCAAGCCATACTCGGCTCACTACTTCAGACACACATATGCGACGCTGCTGAGCGAGTACACCGACGCCACGCCGAAAACCATCCAGGCTCTTGCCGGTCATAAAGACATACGCACAACAATGTCCATTTATGAACATTCACGTAAGGAAAATCTGGAAAAAGCGAACATTGATATGCACAATCTGTTGTTTGCATAAATGTCACTGAAATGTCACTGACAACAAGCGACGAAATACACAGTGGTATCAGTACATTTGACATCAACATCTCAGCATTTTTTACACCAAAATGTCACTAATCCAAGGAAAAATGAACATTAGTCTCCGCACAAAAGAAGAAAACCCTTGAAGATCAAGGGTTCTCAAATAATGGAGCATAGGAGACTCGAACTACATTGAAAGTACAATCTAAAGCCTTGTCATGTCTTGATATAAGCATAATTAAATGTTGAACAATTGGTGTGTTTATATCAGTACATGCGCTATAAAATAGGGGCACCGGTAATTGAAATCGGTGCCCCTATTTTTTCGTCAAATCTTTTCTGTCAGGTAATCGTCCAATGCGCCAGCGGCGCGTTGCATTTCTTCAGTGTTGCCGTCGTGTATCGCATGATTTAGTAAAGCCCGAACAGCTTGACATTGGATCCTGTTCGTATGCCTGATGTCGTCGATTTCACCCGTATGAAATTCGACGACATCGTC
>JAFSTS010000204.1 GCA_017445685.1 Clostridia bacterium
CGTCTGTCCGATATACGGCTCTTTAAGCCCCAAATCCTTTATAACTGTCAAAAAACCGTCCGTACCGACTGCACCGGCAACATCGAGCTTACCCTTTTTGTTAAGGGGCAGTTCAACGTCAGCATTGCCTATATATCCTCTGACATTTCCGAGGCTGTCCGACACGGCAATAACTGTGCCGGCAGGGCCGTCGCCCTTAAGCCGAAGCGTGAGGGAATCATCTTTTCCCTTGAGCATCGAGCCCATCATCGAAGCTGCGCTGAGAAGCCTGCCCAGAGCAGCGGAAGTCACCTTGGAAGTATGGTGAATTTCATGCGCGCGTCTGACGATGTCTGTCGAATCGACGGCTATTGCCACAAGGTCGCCCTCATGTGATATACATCTTACAATTTTACCCATTTGTTTTCCTCGCAATAAAAACTGTTCTTTCACTTTCTGCCGACGGCTTTTCAAACGAAAGGTTGTCAAAATGCCCTACAGGCTCAAAGCCGCTTTCTTCAAGAAGCCTTTCAACTGTTTCGTCGCTGTAAAAAAACTCTGAAAAGCTTTCAAAATGCCTCTTGTACATTTCGCCGCATTTTTCAAAAAAATCAAGCTCGATATCTACGCTCGAATCGCCCTGATTAAAAAAGTTCTGCCACACGCAGTAGATGTTTTCAAAATCGTAAACGAAGGTGTTGTCCGAAAGTACCTCCCTGTGCTTGTACAGCGTGTTGAGATCAAAGACAAATATTCCGCCGTCAGACATAAAAAGAGATATCTTCTTAAACGCCTCCAACAGCTTTTCTTCGCTTTCAAAATGATTGAAGCTGTCAAGCGCACACACGCAGGCGTCTATGGTTCCGTAAAGGTCAAGCTCGCACAGATCCTGACAAAGATACAAAATTGAGCCGTCAGATTTTTCCTTTGCAACGCCGAGCATTTCCGGGCTGACATCGACCCCGATCATATCGTACCCGATTTTTGAAAGCCGTCTTGTAATGCTGCCTGTTCCGCAGGCGGCGTCAAGCACGATTTCAGCTTCAGGGCAGTATTTTGCAAAGATTTTTTCAACATACGCTGCGTATTCGTCATAGCGCACATCGGCAGTCAGTTCATCGTAAAACGACGCAAAGATCCCGTAGCTCATTGATTTTCTTTTTTCTTTTCGTCAAGGCGTTCAAAGACGATATTGTATCCGTTTTCGCCGTAGTTCAGGGAGCGGTTGACGCGGCTGATTGTTGCAGTAGACGCTTTCGTCTCCTTGACGATATTGCTGTAAACCGCCTTGTCGCTGAGCATTTTCGCGACAACAAGGCGCTGAGAGATCGATTTAAGCTCCGTGATAGTGCAAAGATCAAAAAAGAAATCTCTGCACTCTTCTTTGGTTTGTAATGTCAGGATAGCGTCAAACAAAAAGTCGACATTTTTGTCGTTGATTGAGTTTTGCATAATTTTTCATTACGCCCACAGGCGCTTTCTCCTTTTTAAATATATTCATATTTTACCACTCTAAACCATGAAAGTAAAGCCTTTTTGCGCAAAAAATACCCTTCGAGTCAAAAACAGCTCGAAAGGTATTTTTTAAATCAGTTTCAGCAGCTTATCGACTTAAATAAATTGCCGATGTCATTAAACAATTTGTTAAAGAATCTGTACGCCTTTATTGCGAAGCTGACTGGTCTTTTTGACTGTCCGCTCTGAACTGTTGAAGAAAACTCAAATTCATCAATGTCAAGATCCGTTTCACCCGAAGGATTTGAAAAATCAAGCTGAACTCTCAAGATCTTGCTGATTTCGGACGAATCATATTTAAGCAGCGGTATGCCGTAGACATAGAGATTTGTCAAATCGTATTCAACCGTGTGCCATTGGCTGTCGGCAGGAATGACCGTCTGACAGAGAGGGAGGCCGTTGACCGTGGGTGCAAACCACTTGCCATCCGTCTCTGTAATAAGCTTCAAAAAACTGATAGTAACATTCTTATCCCCGCTGTTTCTGACTCTGACTCTGAGGGATTTGTAGTTGCTCCAGTTGTAGTTTACATTGTCGTAAAACCATTTATTTACAAGCGTGTAGTTTCTTGCAATGAAAAAGCTTTTTTCATTTGAGACAAGATTCATTCCCTTGTCCCCTGCAAATGCGCTGCCGCTGTCGACAGTGTAGCTGCAGTTTGAAGTTTCCCATATCGGCGCAAAATGTGCGTCTGACAGACGGGCAAGCCAGACTTCAGACTGCTCCATGTCAGCCGAAGGAGTGTCAAGGTAGTAGAGCTTCGTTTTCGTTATATCCGTAACGAAAGGAGACACCGGCATTAAAGGCTCGCCGTTTTGCGTGGAATAGAGTTTCGAGCGCATATTTGTCGAAGATATCGCATACGAAGCTGAAACGGGATCATTCACTTCCTCGTTTGAAATCTTCAAGGTATCCTTCGAAACTATTTCAGCCTGAGCTTTGTAATAGATACCGTCCTCGCCACACACAGCAAAGCCGAAGAAGCTGTCATCTGCCGACACAAGCCCGTCGCCCGTATTAGAAAGCGTTACGAATACTGCGCCGTTTTCGATTTTTGTCTCTTTTACATACGCAGCGGAAGTCACACCGTCCTCACCGTAAACAAGAGAAGAAGCAACAGCAAACATTCTTTCACCGATAGTCTTTTTTGCTCTGGGATGAATGGCATTGTTTTCACCGGTATAGTAAGGTATAACATCGTAGTGGGTGACAACTGCTCTGCTTTCCGGTTTAAGAGTCTGCAAGGAAGCAAGCTCTTCGTTGAACAAATTGAAAGAAGTGTACGACGGTCCGTAGTTTGCAAGGTTTGCAATGATCATCGGAATATCTCCGTCAAAGTTGAAAGTCTCGCTGAATTCCTCTTGGAGCATATTGAAAAGATATGTGTAATCTCCCCTCTTTTCCGCTTCACCGACATCGCTTTCTCCCTGATACCAAAGCGCTCCTGATACCGTGAAATGACGAATGGGATAAATCAGCTCATTATAGCTCGAAAAGGTTCTCGTCGCACTAAGCTGACCTTTTTCATACATTTCCACAGCCTGTTCAGGCGTGAAATACATACTGCGCTTAAGTATTTCAAACGCCTGAGGATCGCTGTCTACCCTTTCCCTTGACAGCCACGAGGCAAGCACCGAGCCGCCTCGGTTTGCATTGAGAATACCGACAGGCATACCGATTTTTTCAACAAGCTTTTGAGCAAAGAAATATGCAACTGCGCTGACTTCCTCGATTACGGGATCGCTCGACTTTACCCATTTTGCGCCGATATTCTCCTCCTGCTTTTCAAGAGTGTATTCCTCAGCGGGTACCTTAACGAGCAGCAGCGCTCTTACCCATTCGCTTCCATAGCCGTTTGCCCGTACTGCTTCTATCGTTTCTTCCGCACCAAGACCGTATTCCATGTTGCTCTGACCTGAGGCGAGCCAAAGCTCTCCGAACACAACGCCTTTTAGCGTTTGGAAAGCTTCGCCGTTTTCGGACAAAACGATCGAATACTCCGTGAAGCTTCCTGCAGGAGCTGTGAAAGAAACTTCAAACACACCGTCCGTTGATGTCAATGTCGAGCCACTTGTTACAAAATTTCCGTTTTCATCAAAAAGCACTGCCTTAACTGTGCTGCCGGCAGCCGCTTTACCTGACAAAACTGCGTTGTCCTTCTGTTTAAAAAGCATATTGTCGCCGTAAACATTATAAAGCCGTGCGCTTTTTGCTTGTTTCGCGTGCGCCAACGGAGCAAGGCTCATCATCAGACACAGGCACAAAACGGCTGATATTATTTTTCTCAACTTCATAACTACCACCTCAACAAAATTATATACCACACCGCTTGTTTAGTCAATTAAAAGATTATCGTAAAAATGTGTATTTTCTAAACATCAGCCCAAAAAAAGATGTCCCGAAAAAGAACATCTTTCTTAAAGTTATTTAAAATACATATATAGCTGGCATTTTATCATGCCGTTGTAAATTTTTCTGCGTTTGTCTGCTTTTTTACCGAACAGGTTTTCAAAGTTTTCATCAGGACTGATTATGTAGTAGCTCCATCCGCTTTGGGAAGTAAACTTTTTCCCCATAAGACGATATATCTCCTGCGCCTGCTCAATATCAAGCAGCCTTTCGCCATAAGGCGGATTGACGATCACAGTACCTCTGTCCGTTCTTTTTTCAAAGTCGCGCAGATCTCTTTTTTCAAAAATTATTTTGTTTTTCACACCTGCCGCTTCAGCGTTGATTTTTGCTCTTTCAAGAGCTTTTTCGTCTATATCGGACGCATAGCAGACAAAGGAACAGTCGGTTTTTTCCAACGACCTCGCTCTTTCACGCTCATCATTAAATATTTTTTCATCAAAGATATCCCACTTTTCGCAGGAGAAGCTTCTGTTTTTTCCCGGAGCTATATTGCACGCCTTCATTGCGCCCTCTATTGCAATCGTTCCGCTGCCGCACATGGGGTCATACAGTGTGTGAAAATCACGAAGCCTCGCGATGTTGCAAAAAGCAGCCGCGATAGTTTCCTTGATCGGCGCATCATTTGCAACGGGACGGTATCCCCTCTTGTGAAGTCCTGCGCCCGATGTATCGAGAAGAAGGCTAACCTTGTCCTTCATGATGGAAAACTGTATCTGATGAAGACTGCCGCTTTCCTCAAACCACGGGATATTATACTTTTCCTTCAGCCTCTCGACTACAGCCTTTTTGATTATCGCCTGACAGTCGCGCACGCTGAAAAGCTTTGAATTTATCGAATAGCCTTTGACTGGAAAAGTGTCTTTTTCGCCGATATATTTTTCCCATTCGAATTTTTTCGTACCCTCGAAAAGCTCCTCAAAGCTTTTTGCGTAAAATTCGCCGACGAGTATCTGCACTCTTTCGGCGCTTCTAAGGCAGATATTCGCGCGCGCAACAGAGCTTTCGTCACCCGAAAAAAGCACTCTGGCGTTTTCGCACGAAACATTTTCTATCCCCATCATTTTCAGTTCGTCTGCAATAATACTCTCAAGTCCGATAAGACACGGCACAACACATTTAAACTCCATTTTTGCCCTCTTACAAATAGGCGAGAG
>JAFSTS010000205.1 GCA_017445685.1 Clostridia bacterium
ACAAAGGACAACCGTTGCCTAAACCTTTTTTCTTTTCCATTGAAAACCTCAAAATCTTTTATTGAGCAGGAATGATTGTAAAGCTTTTTATACCGTCGATTTTTTTGAAAAAATCACGATAATCGCTGACTGTAAGAAATTTCCTTGACTTAAGCAGCACATCATATTTCACGCATCCGTCGTCAAGCTTGCAGACATTGAGTTCCGAAACAGTCGCTTCCCATTTATCCAATGCATCATAAAACAAATCTTCAAGCTCTTTTGTGTCCAATGCAACAAACCTTACACGGCAGGTTTCAAGAGAATCTGCGCCGAAACGAAACTTGTGCATTAAAACCTGAAGAATGAAAATGATAACTGTGGCAATAAATCCTACAATATACATTCCTGAGCCGATTGCAAGTCCGATACCGGCAGTTGCCCTTATTCCTGCCGCAGTCGTAAGACCTTTGATCGTATTTCCGTTTTTAAATATAACCCCTGCGCCAAGAAAGCTGATACCGCTGATTACCTGTGCCGCTATTCTTGCCCTGTCAGCGTCACCGTTTACATCAAAAAAAGCGTACTTTGAAACTATCATAGCCAGCGCTGCGCCGCAACAGACAATGATATGCGTTCTGATACCTGCTTCTTTATACCTTTTTGTTCTTTCAAGTCCTATAAAAGCGCCGCAAAAACATGCAATCAAAAGTCTTATAAAAAACTCGAAATATTGTTCAGGAGTAAATGCAGAAAGAATGTTTTTTAACAGTTCCATAATAAAACTCCAATCAGATGATTTTTATTTCTTCAGGGGCTGAAATTTTCGTTTCAATTGAGCCGTCAGCAAGTTTTTTGTGAGAAATTATAATATTGCCGTAAGGTGTGGGATATTCACCTTTTGCATAAGAAAGATCGCCAAGATTTGCTTTGATAGAAAGCTCCTTACAGCCCGGTTTAAGAATAGTAACACCAAGTACCTTTTCCATTAAAAACGCAGATGGAGCAGATGACCATCCATGACAAAGGCTATGACGATATCCGACATAACAATATCTGCCGAAATCACCATGTATATCCCGCTTGTTTTCTTGTGGAAATTCATCTATTCGTGTTGAATTATCAATCCAATCAATGTCAAAATCTTCCCAGAAGGTCGTGGCTCCTTTATCAAGCATTCCTCCGTAGTAGTCTTTCAGACTTTTAAGCGTTAACGCCATATCTTTTTCGCTCGTCAACAAATGATTTATTCGTCATACTTATCTCTAAACGCTATATTCACAAACAGAGAGCCAGTGATTCGCTGACTCTCCTTGTTTTTAAAGATTAAATTCTTGCAACACCGCTGTCTCTTGCAGCTTTTGCAACAGCAGCAGCAACAGTTTTTCCGACTCTTTCATCAAATGCTTTCGGCAAAATATAGTCAGCCGTAAGTTCTTCATCGGATACAAGAGACGCTATAGCCTGTGCAGCAGCAATTTTCATTTCTTCATTTATATCGCTCGCGCGAACATCAAATGTTCCTCTGAAAATACCTGGGAAAGCGAGAACATTGTTAATCTGATTGGGGAAATCGCTCCTACCTGTTCCAACAACAGCAGCTCCTGCCTCTTTTGCAAGATCAGGCATAATTTCGGGAGTCGGGTTAGCCATAGCCATAACAATAGCGTTGTCAGCCATAGATTTAACCATTTCCTGAGTCACACATCCGGGAGCAGATACGCCAACGAAGATATCAGCGCCGACAAGAGCGTCTTTGAGTGCGCCTCTCTTATGCTCCTTATTTGTGAAGTCAGCAATTTCCTGCTTCGCCGGAGCAAGCTCGTCTCCGTCGCAGATAATTCCTTTTCTGTCGCACATTATGATATTTTTTATACCCATGCTTGTAAAGAGCTTTGCAATAGCTACGCCTGCTGCGCCTGCGCCGTTAAATACCGCCGTACAGTCCTTAATATCTTTCTTAACGAATTTAAGAGCATTTATAAGCGCGGCAGAACAAACAACAGCCGTTCCGTGCTGATCGTCATGGAAAATCGGTATGTCAGTTTTTTCTTTAAGCTTGCGTTCAATTTCAAAACATCTCGGAGCAGCGATATCTTCAAGGTTGATTCCGCCAAAGCTTCCGCTTATAAGAGCAACTGTGTTTACAAACTCATCAACATCCTGAGTTTTAACGCAAAGCGGAAAAGCGTCTACATCGCCAAACTCTTTAAAAAGGACACATTTTCCTTCCATTACCGGCATTCCTGCTTCAGGCCCGATGTTTCCAAGTCCGAGAACAGCAGAGCCGTCTGTAATTACAGCGCACATATTCCATCTTCTTGTCAAGTCATAAGACTTGTCAATATCCTTCTGAATTTCAAGACAC
>JAFSTS010000206.1 GCA_017445685.1 Clostridia bacterium
AGTATGCCGAGGAAGACAAGAAACGCCGTGAGGATGTTGATTTGAGAAACGGCGCGGATCAGATGGTATATCAGTGCGAAAAGCTTATCAACGAAGAAGGAGACAAGTTCTCCGACGAAGATAAAGCGGCTCTCAACGAAAAGATCGACGCTCTTAAAGAAGCTCTCAAGGGCGAAGATACAAACCTCATCAAGTCCAGACAGGACGAACTTCAGGCAAAATTCTATGAAGTTTCCGAAAAGATTTATAAACAGGCTCAGGGCGCGGCTGCGGACGGCGCTGCCGACGCAAACCAGGGCGCACAGGGCGACAACTTCCAGGAAGCTGACTTCACTGATGTTGACTGATAATTAAGGAGTAGATTTTTCGTGGCTGAAAAAAGAGACTATTATGAAGTGCTCGGCGTTGGCAAAAACGCTTCTGAGGACGAGATAAAAAAAGCTTACAGAAAGCTTGCAAAACAGTATCACCCGGACTTGAATCCGGGTGATAAAACCGCTGAAGAAAAGTTTAAAGAGGCTAACGAAGCTTACGAGGTTTTGTCCGACAGCACAAAAAAAGCAAGATATGACCAGTTCGGCCACGCAGGAGTCGATCCAAACTATGGTGCAGGCGGCGCAGGCGGAGCGGGAGGCTTCGGCGGCGGTTTCGGCGGAGGAATGGATTTTGACCTTGGCGATCTTTTCGGCAGCTTCTTCGGCGGCGGCTTTGGCGGCGGCAGACAGGCTAATCCCAATGCTGCGCGCAGAGGCGAGGACTGTCAGGCTAAGATCACGATTTCCTTTGAGGAAGCGGCAAAGGGCTGCAAAAAGAAGGTCGATATCAACCGAATCGAAGTTTGTCCCGAATGTAACGGTACGGGCGCAAAAAAGGGTACGAGCGTCAATACCTGCTCTGAGTGCTCCGGCAGAGGTCAGGTCAATGTTCAGCAGAGAACTGCTTTCGGCGTGATCTCAACGACAAAGGTTTGCCCGAAATGCGGCGGCAAGGGAAAAACGATCCCCAATCCGTGCGAAAAATGCCATTCAAACGGAAGGATATCCAAGCGTGTTTCAATCGACATAGATGTTCCTGCCGGAATTGACGATCGACAGATCATCAATATTCGCGGCGAGGGCAACAAGGGTGTCAACGGCGGACCTGCCGGAGATCTGAAAGTCGCTGTGTTTGTCAGACCTCACCCGTTCTTTGAAAGAGACGGCTACGATGTCTGGTGCGATATTACCGTTTCGTTTGCACAGGCGGTTCTTGGCGATTCCATTCAGGTCATGACGCTTGACGGCAAGGTAAAATATGATCTTCCTGCCGGTACTCAGCCGGGAACAGTGTTCAAGCTCAGGGGCAGGGGCATTCAGGTGCTCAATTCCAGAAGCAAGGGCGATCAGCTTGTTCGAATAAATGTTGATGTACCCAAAAATCTGTCTGCTCACCAGCGCGACCTTATCAGAGAATTTCAGGCGGAATTTGGCGGCAGCGCAGTTCAGGCGCAGACCTACGGCGAAGACGACAACAAGAAGTCCAAGTTTGGCAAGAAGAAAAAGTAAAGACTTCTGAAAAAAGCGTATAACCGCGGCTAAAAAAACATTTAACAAAAATTGCAGTTTTCTTCGGAAGCTGCGATTTTTTTTAGATTTTGTATTGATTTTATAGTTTGCGTATGATAAAATTATCCGAAAGTTTTTTAAAGGAGCGAAAGAAATGAGAGTTTTATTTCAGGGTGACAGCGTAACAGACGCCGAAAGAGACCGTTCCGATTTTTACGGTTTCGGCGACGGATATGTTAAATATGTTGTTGAAGATTTGAAGGAAGCATATCCCAACGTTGAGTTTGTCAACCGCGGCTGCGGCGGCGACAGAACAAAGGAGCTGCTTGCAAGAATCGACAGAGATCTTGTCGAGCTTGACCCCGATATCGTTACTATCATGATCGGTATTAACGACACATGGAGAAGGTTTGACAACAACGATCCGACTTCAGCCGAGGAATTTCGCGACAGATACGAAACCATACTTAAAACAATAAAAGAAAAAACCCATGCAAAGATCGTCATGATTGAAGCATTCTTGATCTATGGAGATATCCATCAGGAATTTCGTGAGGACTTCGATGCGAAGATCGACGAGACAAGAAAGCTTGCTATAAAATATGCCGACAAGTATATTCCGCTTAACGGACTTCTTGCAAAGGCACTTGTCGGTGAGGAAAAGCTTGAGCCGGCTCAGATAGCTTCTGACTGCATCCATCCTGCCGAAGACGGCAAGATTCTCATAGCCGATTATGTTTCCGAAGCTCTCGTAGAGCTTTTGGAAGAATAATTCTTTTTCTTTGTCCGTGATTGTCCTTATAAAAACATAATTATTCTTTATATATGCTATTATTTGTATGGAAAATTGGGACATGGTATGTGAAATTTCGGTAGATGAAAAGGCTCTTTTTGAGCAGCTTTTTTCAGTTTGGCAAAAGCCGGGGAGGCATAATTTATGAACAGTTTCAGCGACAAAAACTCCGAAAGGTATCAGTTGTTCGGCAGGGTTGATATTATCACTCATCACCTCAAAGACACAAGGCTTGTTATCGACGAACAGCCCCTTGGGGATTTTTATTTTGCCGAAGGGCAGCATTATAAAAATACTCTTAAAGACGCAAAATGGAGAAAGTTCGGCTCGGACGAGCGTTGGGGCGGACGAGAGGTTTACTGCACCTTTAAGCAGAGCTTCGATGTGCCCGAACGCATGAAGGGCAGCTCTGTGTATTACCGGATAATGCCGGTTGAAAACAAGTGGGATCGTGATACACAGTTTACGGTCGAAGTAAACGGCGTGCTTGCTCAGGGCTGCGACCCGAACCATCAGGATATCAAGCTGCTTGACTGCGCCGAAGGAAACGAGCATTTTGACATTGTCATTTACGCTTATTCAGACGACTTTTTCTACACCGGCACAAAGGTTATGAAGTCAAAACTTTGTGTTGTTGATCCCGTGACGGAAAAATTATGGTACGATCTTTTCACTCCGCTTCTTACAGCCAAGTGCTATGACTATGATGATGACGCAAGAATACAGCTTCTCAAGCACATGAACGAAGCTGTTAATCTGCTTGAAATCGACGACCCCGATTACGAGGTTTACAAAAAATCCGCGGAAGAGTGCATGGCTTATCTTCAAAAGCATATTTACGGCAAATATACCGTCAATGCAACAGCCTCCTGTATCGGACACACCCATATTGATGTCGCATGGCTTTGGAGAGTTCATCAGACCCGTGAAAAAGCGGGAAGATCCTTTGCTACTGTGCTGAAGCTGATGGAGGAATATCCCGAATACAAGTTCATGTCCTCACAGGCTCAGCTTTACGAATTTGTCAAAAACGACTATCCTGAGGTTTTCGAGAGGATAAAAGAAGCTGTCAAACGGGGACAGTGGGAAATCGAAGGCTCGATGTGGGTCGAGCCGGACACGAATGTTCCAAGCGGCGAATCTCTCGTCAGACAGTTCCTTATCGGCAAAAGATTCTTCAAGGAGAATTTCGGCGTCGACACGCAAATCATGTGGGAGCCGGATACTTTTGGATATTCTCCCGTTTTGCCGCAGATCATCAGAAAGAGCGGCGCAAAATATTTCCTGACAACAAAGCTTTCATGGAACGAATTTAACCGTGTGCCTTATGACACATTTATGTGGCGCGGAATCGACGGCTCGGAGGTTCTGACCCATTTTCCGCCGGCAAGAATGTACGGTGACAAAAAGATCCTCGGAGGCTATGATAACGGCTTCCAGACAGATTACAACGCTGTTCTTGACCCGCTTCATGTTGTCGGCGGCTGGGACAGGTATTCTCAGAAAGACCTTAACAACAATTATCTCATCACCTTCGGCTACGGTGATGGGGGCGGCGGACCGAACAGGGAAATGATCGAGTTTGGCAGAAGAATGAACAGCGGCATTTACGGCTGTCCGAAAACTGTGATCGAGCCTGCTCTTGATTTTTATAAACGCCTTGAAAAAGAGGTTTCATCAAACAGGCGTCTTCCCACATGGGTCGGCGAGCTGTATTTTGAAATGCACCGCGGAACGCTTACATCCCAGGTTGCCAACAAGAAAAACAACAGAAAAATTGAAATAGCGCTTCACAATCTTGAAGCTCTCGGAACGATTGCACATATTGAAAACGCAACTGCTTACGAAAGAGACGAGCTGACAAAAATCTGGAAAACCGTTCTTCTCAACCAGTTCCACGACATTCTTCCCGGCTCCTCTATCAGAGCTGTCTACGACGACACCGACAGAGTTTACAAAGAGCTGTTTGAAGATGTTGGCGCAAGGACTCAGCAGAAGATATCGTCGCTTATGTCAAAGATCAGAACAACGGATAATTCCATCGTTGTTTTCAACACCCTCGGCGTCAAGAGAGACGATATAGCGTTTGTTGACGCTCCGGCTTACGATTCGTTTAAAATCGTCGACGCAGACGGCGCTGAGATGAAATACCAGAAAACATACGACGGCAAAATCTGCTTCCTTGCAAAAGGCGTGCCGGCTTACGGCTGCAAGGTATTTGAAATTGTAGAAGGCGAAAGCAGCAATTTCGGCAAAGTTTATGCCACAAACAAGGTCGCAAGAAACAAGTTCATCAAGCTAAGGTTTGACAAGAATATGCAGATTACAAGTCTTTACCACAAAGGCGCTGACAGAGAAACAGTTCTTCCCGGCGGCGCATTGAACAGGCTTGTGGCTTATGACGACAGACCGCACAACCATGAAGCGTGGGATGTCAAAGCATTCATAGATGAAAAATCATGGAATATCGACAATGTTGTCAGCAGCCGGATCATCGAAAACGGCGCTGTACGCTGCGTTTACAAAGTCGTAAGAAAGTTCAGAAGCACTCTTTTCAATCAGTACATAATCGTCTATGCAGACAGCGAGCGTGTTGATATCATCCTCGACTTCGACTGGAAAGAGACAAGAGTTCTTCTCAGACATGAAAACGATGTTGATGTCAATTCTTCAAATGCGACTTACGATATCCAGTTCGGAAATGTCAAAAGAAATACACACGAAAATACGCTTTGGGACTTTGCTCAGTTTGAAGTTATGGGACACAAGTGGATCGACCTGAGCGACAGCTCCTTCGGCTTCTCGCTTCTTAACGACAGCAAATATGGTCACAGCGTTAAAGATAAGGTCGTAAGAACATCGCTTTGCAGAAGCGCGATATTCCCCTGCAAAGATCAGGACAAGGAACATCAGCATATCGAGCTTTCTCTCTATGCACACGGCTGCGCTCTTGACGACTCTGATGTCGTATGGCAGGCAAATTCTCTCAATGCTCCGCTTATAGCTGTAAATGCCGCTGAAAACAACGGCGGGATCGCCGGCGAATACGGATTTATCAGCGTGGATAGCAGAGAAGTTGTTGTTGACACTGTCAAGATGGCTGAGGACAGCGACGAAGCGGTCGTCCGTCTTTATGAGACCTTTAACCGCAGGACGAAATGCGTTCTCAAATTTGAGCGTCCGATAAAAAAGGCGTGCCTTGCAAACCTTCTTGAAAACGAGGAGGAGGAGCTTGAAGTCAAAAACGGCGAGATCAGGCTTTCTTTCACTCCTTACGAGATCAAAACGCTCAAACTTACCTTCTGATATAAGATACAGGCTTGAAATACAGCCTGTATTTTGCAGCTGCTTGCTGGAAAAAAATTCCAATATTGTGAACATGGAATTTGCCGATTATTTAAAAAAATTACACACAAAACAAATTATATCGGTCTATAATATAACCATGAAAAATATAAGGAGGAAAATTATATGGCATCGGAAAAAGTACTTATTGTCGATGACGACAAAAATATATGCGAACTGTTGAGACTCTACCTCGAAAAAGAGGGCTTTCAGACAGTCATTGTAAACGACGGCGAAAGCGCAATAACCGTTTTCAAAGAGGAAAACCCGGATATCATGCTTCTTGACATAATGCTTCCGAGGCTTGACGGATGGCAGGTTTGCAGAGAAATACGCAAATTCTCCGACAAACCCATCATCATGATTACGGCGAAAGGCGAAACCTTCGACAAAGTTCTTGGTCTTGAGCTTGGCGCTGACGACTATATTGCAAAGCCGTTTGAGACAAAGGAAGTTGTCGCAAGGATCAAAGCGGTCCTTCGCCGAAGCACCTCCAACCAGAATCAGAGCATAAAGGAAGTTCAGTTCGACAAGCTTTCGATCAATCTGACAAATTACGAGCTGAAAGTCGACGGCAGGCAAATCGACACTCCGCCAAAAGAGATGGAGCTTATCTTCCACCTTGCCAGCAACCCCAACAGAGTTTTCACAAGAGATCAGCTTCTTGACGAAGTGTGGGGATTTGATTATTACGGCGATTCCAGAACAGTCGATGTTCATGTCAAAAGGCTTCGTGAAAAGCTTGAAGGCGTGTCTGACAAGTGGGAGCTTAAAACCGTCTGGGGCGTGGGATACAAGTTCGAGACAAAATAAATCGTTTTGAAGGTGTAAAAATGAGTGAAAAATATACGGCAAGATCGTCGAGCATCTTCTGGCGGTATCTTGTGACGATGTTTCTGATAATCGCAATTGTATTTACCGTTCTCGGTGTTTCACTTATGGTTTTCGTTGCAAGCTACTGGAAAAACGAGACGATAGATCTTTTGCAGGAAAATGTCGTCAGGCTCGCCGATGCGTCACAGGAGTATTTCAACCTTGATGAAGAGTATGGCTTCAAAAGCCCGAAGGTCATGCTTGCGTATTCGCTGTCGCTTGTGTCCTCGTCGATAAATTCAGATATTTATATCGTCGATCTTGACGGCAACGCCATCGTCTGCAAGGATATGTCGGGAAACAATCTCGGCTCGGGAGCCTGTGAGGAACACAAAAGCCATACATTGCCGGCGTCGATTATCGAAAATTCGATGGATAAAACCTATGTTCATCTGGGTGAAGTAGGCGATGTGTACGATGAAAGCTATCTTCTCGTCTGCGAGCCGATAAAGGTAAACGACAGCACTATTGCGATCGTTGTCGGCGCTTCGCCAAGCGTTGCTGCGATGACTCCTTATGTGGCGTCTATTACGAAGATGTTTCTTATCTCCGCAGTAGTTGCGCTGGTTGTCGCCGCCGTGTGTATTTATATTACGACATACAGCCTGACAAAGCCTCTTAGAAATATGGCGAATGTCACGCGAAGCTACGCAAAAGGCGATTTCAGCACAAGGATAGATGTCAAAGGTCACGACGAGCTTGCGACGCTTGCGCTGTCTCTGAACAAAATGGCGCAGTCGCTTTCGGCTCTTGAATATTCAAGGCGAAGTTTTATATCGAATGTTTCGCATGAGCTGAAAACTCCGATGACGACGATCGGCGGATTTATTGACGGAATACTTGACGGCACGATTTCAAAAGACGAAGAGGAAAAATATCTCAAAATCGTCTCCGATGAAGTGAAAAGGCTTTCAAGGCTTGTGGCTTCAATGCTGAACCTTTCCAAAATCGAAGCGGGAGAAATGAAAATCGAGCTTAAAGAAATTGATTTGTCCTCGCTTGTTTTCAATTCGCTTCTGACCTTTGAAAAGGCAATAAACGATAAATCCATTGAAATCACCGGGCTTGACAAAATGCAAAGCGTAATGGTGCACGCAGACGAAGGGCTCCTTCATCAGGTGCTTTATAACCTTATTGACAATGCTGTGAAATTCACGCCTGCCGGAGGAGAGATAAATGTCCGCACCGAAAAGGAAAACGGCGGCACGACCTTCTATATTAGAAATTACGGCAAAGGAGTTCCTCAGGAGGAGATCGGCAGGATATTCGAGAGATTTTATAAGGTGGACAAGTCCAGAAGCTACGATGTCAAGAGTACGGGACTCGGACTTTATATTGTCAAGAGCATCGTCGAAATGCATTCGGGAAAGGTCGGCGCAGACAGCAAAGAGGGCGAATATACGGAATTTTATTTCACCTTGCCCGATTAACAAATATTTCATTTATTTTAAACAACATGGTAAAATTTTAAAAATATAATTAAACCGTAACAAAAGGAGGTCAGTCAAATGAACGAATATGACAACAACAACACAATGGATTATGAAAACACCTCGGGTAATGAAAATGAAAACGGTTTTACCGCAAAGTCCGACGAGGAAACGATAAACGATTTTTTCTCTTCGTCCGACAACGGCAAAACAGCAGAGCCTGAACAGGTCGAGGCGGATAAGGTCTATGAACCGCAGGAGAATTACAGAAACAACTACTCATATACCTATGGCTCGAACGGCGGCTACCAAAACGCTTCTCAGCCTCAGTATTCTCAGCCTCAGCAGCCGAAGGACGAGTTTAATACCAAAAAGAGAAACAAGGGTATCGTGATCCTTTGCTGCGTTCTTGCAGCTGTGATGCTCTTTACCGGCGGATTGTTCGGCGCATACACGTTCAAATCCTCTCGTTCTTCGGGCGGCTCGTCCTCATCTTCCTCATCTTCTCAGGAAAAATCAGCCGTGTCCGGCGGCTCAGTAGTGCTTAACGCGAAAGCTGACGCAGACGCTTTGACGACCACTGAAATTGCTCAGATAGCCAAGAAATCTTCTGTCGGCGTGCTTGTTTATTCAACCTCGACAAACTCCTTTGCGTTTGGACAAAGCTCTTCTTCAAGCAGCGACTCCAACAAAACGGGCGAGGGAACAGGCGTTATCATCGAGCTTGACGATCAGGGCGACTACACCTATGTTGTAACCTGCGCTCATGTTATCAGCGACGCGAATATCAGCGTTAAAATTCTTCTTGAAGACGGCACAACTTATGACGCTGAGATCGTAGGATATGACGAACAGACAGATGTAGGTCTTCTTCGCGTACACGACAAGAGCCTTCAAAAATACGCCGCAACGATCGGCACTTCTTCTAACCTTCAGGTCGGTCAGAGCGTATTTGCGATCGGCAATCCCGGCGGCTCTGATTTCTTCGGCTCGTTTACAAGCGGTATAATTTCTGCGATCGGCAGGACTTTGAGCAGCTCCACGGGATATACGATGGAATGTATCCAGCATGATGCAGCTATCAACCCCGGCAACTCAGGCGGCGGACTTTACAACGCGCAGGGACAGCTTATAGGTATCAATTCTTCAAAAATAGCAAGCACAGAATATGAGGGAATGTCCTTTGCGATCCCTGTTGACGAAGCAGTAAGCATTGTTAATTCTCTCAGTTCCTTCGGCTATGTTCCCAACAGACCGAAGCTTGGTATCAACTATGCGCTTGCGAGAACTTATAATCAGGCTTACCAGATGATAGTTTCCTTCAAGGGACTTCCTTCGGGCACGCTTATCGTTGCGAAGATCTCAAGCGAAAGCTCTCTTAACGATCTTGGCGTTAAAGCAGGAGATATGATAGTTTCTGCAAACGGTAAAAAGCTCGACACTGCCGATGTGCTGCTTGACTTGATCGAAAACGGAAAAGTCGGAGATGTCATCGAACTTGGCATTTGCAGAGTCGAAAGCAACAGCAGCAACTACGATGTCAAGGAATTTACAGTAAAAGCAACTCTTGTTGAGGACAAAGGAAGCAAGAGCTCCGATGAGGAACAGACGACTCAGTCTTATGAAGATTACTTCAACTATTTCTTCGGAAACGGCAATTGATTTACTGAATATTTACAAAGCAAAAGACCCGGAAGAACGAACTTCCGGGTCTCAGACTGTCGATAAAGTCGCAAGAACATTTGCAAAGAAAAAAGAATTTTACAAAACAAGTTAATAAACGTTAAAACATATTGAAAAAAAGAACCATTTAAATATGTTTTAATAATAAA
>JAFSTS010000207.1 GCA_017445685.1 Clostridia bacterium
CATCACCACCATCATCACAAAAAGAAACATACCGCAAGAAATATCCTTATCGTTCTTTTGTGCTTTGTTATTGCGTCTGCAGCTACGGGATTTGCTTTTGTAAACAGTTTTTTAAACAAGATAAATTATGAAGATCCCGAAACGACTCAGGTCGCCGACCCTGATTTCGACGAAGGGATTGATCTTCCCGATGAATACAGTATCTACGAAGATGCTGCGGAACAAAACTATGGCAAAACAGGTATTTATTCCGAGGATAACGTAACAAACATCCTCATTTGCGGTATAGACAACGGAGATGTTGACGACAAGCTGTACTACGGCCGTTCCGACTCAATGATGATCCTTTCGATCAACAATAACGACAACACATTGAGACTTGCTTCTTTGTCGAGAGCCGTTTATGTTAAAATCGAAGGTCACAAGAGCACCCGTTTGAGCGCTGCATATTCGTATGGCGGACCTTCACTGCTGATAGACACTATTCAAAGCAACTATAAAATCAAAATTGATAATTTCGTAAGTGTAAACTTTGAAGCCTTTAAAGTGATCGTCGATAAGTTCAACGGCGTTGATTTATACTTGACCGACGCTGAAGCAAAAGGTGTTCAACGAGCAATCAACGGATCAAATGAAAGTTCAACCTTCTATTATACCGGAGAAGGAAACTATCATCTCGATGGAGTCGCAGCTTTGATGTATTCAAGGTTAAGGTCGATCGACAGCGACCGTGAACGAACAGGCAGGCAGCGTAAAGTTATAGAAAAGATTTTTGAAAATGTCAAAGGCATGTCTGCCACAGAAGCACTTGGTGCGGCAAACGATGTATTACCTCTTGTTACAACTGATCTTTCAAAATCAGAAATCGTATCTCACGCAACAAAGCTTCCGAAATATGCTTCATGGAACACTCAGCAGACAGTAATTCCCGACAAATCTTCCGAAATCGTCGAAATCGACGGACTTGAATTTGGCGTATTGCTTGTTGATTGGGATGAAACGATCTCTTACGCAAAATCCTTCTTTTATCCCCTGTTCTGAATCTTAAAGAATAACACACCCTTTTGACTTCATATAATGAGTCGGGGGTGTGTTTTTTGACAATTAAATTTAACAGTTTTTATAAATTCATAATTGTGTTTATTCTGATTTTTGTTGCGGTAATTATTCAGATTTCTCCATTGAGCAAGGAAAACTCAGACGAAAAAGTCGATCTTCCTGTGATAATGTATCACCAGGTCACTGATAAAAATTCAAGAATCGGAAAATACTGCGTCAGTGTTTCCCAGCTTGAAAGCGACCTGAAACATATAAAGGAAAACGGTTACACAACCGTAACGGTCAACGATCTTTTGTCATTTGTCAGCGAAAAGAAAGAGATACCGAAAAAACCTGTAATGATCACTTTTGACGATGGTTTTGAAAGCATAAAGGAATATGTCGTAAAGCTTATGGATGAATATGATATGAAATGCGTCGTTTCAGTCGTAGGCTCTTATGCAGACATGACCGAGCAGCAGAATGACCACAATGTAAACTACGCATATCTTGACTGGGACGAAATAGCGCAGCTTGTAAAAGACGAAAGAATTGAGATTCAAAATCATTCCTATAATCTTCACAAAAACACATCCAAAAGAAAGGGCGCTTCTCAGTGTGCGGGAGAAGATTTTGACTCGTATCGAGAAAGCCTTGACAGCGATTTATCAAAGCTTCAAAACAAAATATACGAAATATCCGGCTATATGCCGACTGCCTTCACTTATCCTTTCGGCAGTTATTCAAAGGATTCAACCGATATTCTTGTACAGCTTGGATTCAAAGCTGCGCTTGTCTGCGCGGAAGTCGTGAATAAAATTGATACCAAAAATACTTCGTGGTTATATAAAATCGGTCGTTTCAACCGATCAGGCGAATATTCGACAGAAAGCTTCTTTGAAAAGTTTGAATAATCGTTTACAATTTATTCATAGTTAGAATAATAATGTTTAACAAATATGGGTTATATTGTCTTTAGCACTCAGATAAAGAGAGTGCTAAATATTTTATTGCAGGTGATTTTAATGGCTAAAAAACAGTTTAAAGCGGAATCGAAAAGGTTGCTTGACCTGATGATAAACTCCATTTACACACACAAGGAGATCTTTTTAAGAGAGCTGATTTCCAACGCAAGCGACGCTATAGACAAATTGTATTATCATTCCCTTTCCGACGGCGCTATCGGTCTTGGAAGAGAGGATTTTTATATCAGGCTTGATGTTGACAAGGACAACGGTATTCTTACGATCACCGATAACGGCTGCGGAATGGACAAGCAGGAGCTTGAAAATAATCTTGGCGTTATTGCAAAAAGCGGCTCACTCAACTTCAAGCAGGAAATGGAAAAGCAGGAAGAAATTGATATCATCGGTCAGTTTGGTGTTGGCTTCTATTCAGCCTTCATGGTTTCCGACGATGTAACTGTCGTTTCAAAAAAGTTTGGTGAACAACAGGCTTATAAATGGCATTCAACAGGCGCGGACGGATACACTGTCGATGAATGTGAAAAAGACGGACACGGAACAGTTATTACTTTGAAACTCAAAGAAGATACTGAAGATGAAACCTACAGCGACTATCTTGACGAATATAATATCCAAAGACTTGTTAAAAAATATTCCGATTATATCAAGTATCCCATCAAGATGGATATAACACGATCCAAGCCAAAAGATGATGACAGCGGCGAATATGTAGATTATACTGAGGAAACTGTCCTCA
>JAFSTS010000208.1 GCA_017445685.1 Clostridia bacterium
ATCTCGAATAAAAAAACTGCTGCGGACTTACAATGTTCCGCAGCAGTGTTCTTTTTCAAAGCTTTCTATTTTAACGTTTACAGTGCTTCCGACAAGACTGTCCTCGCATTTAAAGATAACGGGAATGTAGTTTTTCGTGTATCCGACATGACATTCTCCGACAAGCGCCGATTCAACAAGGACTTCTAAAGTCTTTCCAACCTGTTCCTTGAAAAAATCCTGTCTGATTTTTTCCATTCTTTCACTGAGAATTTTAGCTCTTTTTTCCTTGACGCTTTTTTCGATCTGCTCCATTTTTTCGGCTCTTGTGCCGTGCCTTACGGAAAAAGGAAAAACATGAACTTTTTCAAAGCCGATTTTTTCGCAGAATTTCACTGACTCTTCAAAATCCTCGTCGCTTTCTTCCGGAAAACCGACCATTACGTCAGTTGTGATAGTTGCGTCTGAAAAGGTTTCGCGAAGCTTGATACATAGCTTCTCATACTCATCGGCAGTGTAGTGCCTGTTCATTTTTTTTAGCGTCTTGTCGCAGCCGCTTTGAAGCGACAAATGAAACTGCGGACAAAACTTTTCAAACCCCTTCAGTTTTTCGATCATTTCGTTTGTAACAGTGTCCGGCTCAAGGGACCCAAGACGGACTCTTTTGATAAGATCGTTGTCGTTGGCAATTTTCACGGCGTCTGTAAGATCGTGACCTGTATCCTTGCCGTAGGCGGATAAATTGATGCCGACAAGCACGACTTCTTTGTATCCGTTTTGCGAAAGATTATCTATTTCTTCCTTTATATCTTCAAGGCTTTTTGAGCGGACTCTGCCTCTTGCGTATGGTATTATGCAGTAGGAACAGAATCTGTCGCAGCCGTCTTCGATTTTTAAGAAAGCCCGTTCTCTTTCGTCGAAGCGGCTGATAATGTCGCCTTTGAAGGTCTCACCGCTGATGTGGGGGAGGATGTCTGTCAGCTTCTTCTTTTCCTTAAAATATTCGCTGATCTTGTCGAAAAGCTTGTCGTTTGTGTTGTTGCCGAGGACAATGTCCGCTTGCGTGAGAACTTCTGCCGATGAAGGTGAAGCCTGAGTCATACATCCGGTCAGGACAACACAGGCGTTAGGATTAAGTTTCTTGAATCGTCTGACTGCCTGCCGCGTTTTCCTGTCGCTTTCGGAGGTTACCGTGCAGGAGTTTACAACGATAACATCCGCATTGCTGAAATCATGTGTTGTCTCAAAACCTTTTGATTTAAGCATTTCCGACATTGACTGCGACTCATACTGATTGACTTTGCAGCCTAATGTGTAAAAATATACCTTCATCGTCTGACCTCGTAAAAATACTTCTTATGAAAAAGCCTCCCGCAAGCGAGAGGCTTTTTGCAAATGGAGCTGCTAACCGGAATTGAACCGGTGACCTCATCCTTACCAAGGATGCGCTCTACCGACTGAGCCATAGCAGCCTGCATTCGACTGTAGTATATAATAACACATTGAAAACTATTTTTCAACAGTTTTTTTAAATTTTATTTCGCTGATGATTTTCATCTGATTTTCTGCAATATCCTGTGAGTCTTTGAGAGTAAAACATTCTATTGCGCTGTTGAGTTTACTGCAAAGCTGAATATCGTTTCCTCTGAAATAAAGATAGTGGCAATTGTCCTCACCTGCAAGATCAGTGTCGGGAAAAATCTTGAACAGCAGTTCTTCGTTTGCTGTTGCTCTCAAGGCTCTTGCAATAAGATAATCGCCTGAAAATGCGTCTGCACCTTCGTTTGAAAGTGCATTTTCAATTTGCTGTACCGAATCAAGTTCGGTAAGATTCAAAAATTTAAAATTTCTTTTTTCATTTCCGTTTTTGAGCGTGCAAACATTGGCATTTAGTATCTCGTCAATTGTGGCTGCGTCGGAAAACCTGCTTTTTGGGTTGATCAAAAAAGCTGCGCCTGTGTAGAAGAAGCTTTCGCTTTTCAGAAGATTTTCTTTTCCGTTTTTATTTTTTGAAGCAAAACAGTCTATCTCTTTTCTTTCAAGCTTTTCTTCAAGCTCACCAAAGCTGCAAGGATATATTTCCACATCTGAAAACCCGGATTTTTCTGCAATCTCTTCAATTGCCTTTACATAAAACCCGTCGGCTTCTCCTTTGTCATTGTAATAGCAGTACGGCAGAAGGTTTTCTTCAAGTCCGACTTTGATCGTGCTTTTTTGCACTTTTGAGCACGAGGACAGAAGCG
>JAFSTS010000209.1 GCA_017445685.1 Clostridia bacterium
AACTGCTATGGTGAATTTGTCGAGACGATCGAGCCGGTCAGTGTCGGGGCTGATCTGATAGCCGGATCGTTGATAAAAAATCCGGGCGGCGGCATTGCAAAAACCGGAGGATATATCGCAGGAAGAAAAGATTTGGTTGAACTGTGTTCCTACAGGATGACTACTCCGGGACTTGGAAGAGAAGTCGGTGCGTCGTTAAATGAGAGCAGAAATATGTATATGGGACTTTTCCATTCTCCTCATGTTGTCGGCGAGTCGCTTAAAACGGCTGTTTTTGCCGCGTCTCTTTTTTCAAAGCTCGGCTTTGATGTATCGCCAAAGTCAAATGACGTAAGACATGACATTATTCAGACGATAAAGCTTCGAAATGAAGCTAATCTTATTGCTTTCTGCCAGGGACTTCAAAAGGGCGCTCCTGTTGATTCAACTGCCGTTCCTCAGCCATGGGATATGCCCGGTTACGACAGCAAGGTTATAATGTCAGCCGGCGCTTTTACGAATGGGTCATCAATAGAGCTGTCTGCCGACGCGCCTTTGCGTGAGCCATACGCTGTGTGGATGCAGGGCGGACTTAATTTTCACAGCGGTAAGCTTGGCATAATGCTTGCGGCGCAGGAAATGAAAAACAGGAATCTGTTGGGTGAAAAGTATGTATAATTTTGACGGAATAAAAACTGACGGCATATTTCTTTTGGCGCAGAATAAATTTGAAAACAATAAAGCGTTTTATGAGCAAAACAAGGAACAAATCAAAAAACTTGTTATGAATCCGGCAAAACAGCTTGCTTCAATAATAGGCGAGGATATGTTTAAGTATGATCCGAAGATGGAGCTTGATCCAAACAAAATGGTATCGAGAATAAGGCGTGATACCCGTTTTTCGAAAAACAAAGACCTGTATCGTGAAAATGTCTGGATAATGTTCATGCGAAACAAAAAAATTGATACATTTGTTCCGTGCTTCTGGTTTGAGTTTTATCAGGATCATTACAATTGCGGAGTAACATTTTTTGATTCAAATGCCGGAGTTTTTGAAAAATACAGGCAATTGATCCATGACTATCCGAGAGTGTTCAGAAATGCAGTAAAATCGTGTATATCGGCAGGCTGTAATATATCAGGACACAGTTATAAAAAGCCTCGTGAAAATACAGATGAAATCCCAAAAGACCTTCAAGGCTTTTATAACATGAAAAACCTTACGTTTATGAAAACATATTGGAATATTTCCGATCTTGAAAACGAAGAGTTTATAGACGAACTGAAAAACACATATAAGAAAATGAATCCATACTATCAGTTTTTACTCAAGGTTTATGAAGAATATAAACTAAGTAACCAATGATCATATCTAAGCAGTAAACTTCATCGGTTACTTGAGAGGAGCGGATTTCCCATGAACAGAGAAAGCCTTAAATCTTTCGTGCAAAACGGAAAAATTATCTTTGACCGCAATGATGAAAATGTGCTCTCCAAAAGAGATGTTTTCAACCTTGCGCACGCTTTTGGACTCTGGCTTAAAGAAAAACTTGCGCGCAATGAAACGAATATTTCCGTTGCCGTCGGAACTGATGTCAGTGAAATCTCCGAAGAGATCAAAGATGTTTTTCTTAAATCTTTTACAAACGACGGTTTTTTGGTTTTCGATGCTCAAAGAACATTTTTGCCTGCATTGTTCAGGATGACTATTCATCAAAATGTAACAGGCTGTGTTTTTGTATCTGTCAGCGACAAAGATTCTACGAAAATCAGCTTTGAATTTTTGACAAGGCTTGGCTGTATATGTGATGATGAGCTATATGAAATCATTGATATGCTCACTTATTCAAATAAAAAAATAGACTTGATCGTTCCCGATTTCCGACTTGATTCAAACCTTAAACATTTTGCGGAACTCACAAGGCAAAGAATATGCCAGAGGATCAATTCAACTGATTTTTCAAGACCTTTGAGGAGCTTGAAATTTGTTATTGACACAAACGAGGGGATAGGCAGCTTTGTCGTAGATAAAATTCTTCTTCCCCTTGGAGCAGAGGTTGTTGAAGTCAAGGGGTCGGACGCTGTTGTGAAGCATTGCAGAAATGTTTGCGCAAACGCAGGGATCATTTTTGACTATAACCTGAAAAACATTACTATAGTAAGCAAGGAGTACGGTTTACTGACAAGAGAAGCTTTTACGAGTCTTATTGTTCAGCTTCTTGAAACAGGCGAAAATGAAGAAATTACCGTTTTGACAAATTACAAAGTTTCAAGCAAAACCATTGATTCCTGTTCAACAAAAAGCAAATGCAATTTTGAAATTGATTTAAACGAAAATTCCGATTTGATCAAACGGCAGAAATATCTAAATGAAAATGGTGTAAACTGTCCTCTTTCCGTCATGGACCGGGGATACTGTTGTTTTGCTGAAAACTATTTTCTTCCCGATCCCGTTTTTACTTTGTTTAAACTTATAATGAAAATTGTTTCTCTCAAGGAAGATGGGAAAAAGCTTGACTATCTTCTTGCGCCTTTTTATCAAAGCAGCGGGGAATGGAAGATGAAGAACAATTCCTTTGACAAAAAAGGGTATGCGTCAACTGTTTTGACGGCTCTTGAAGGTCATTTTCTAAAAGACAGCAGGTGGGAAACGACTGCTGATGATAGGTCTGTTCATTGTAAAGCTGACGAATTTGATTTTGAAATATTAAATGATAACGATGAATTTTTAACTCTTAAAATAAACGCCGGAAGCTATAAAACGGTTTTCAAATTGCTAAAAGAGATAAAAGATTTTATTCAATTGTTTTCCTCATTGAATATTGACGAAATAGAAGGCGTTTTTTGATAATTTTTGTACACAATAAAAGAAAAAATATTGACAAAGTATTCCTACATTTGATATAATAAAGAATGCAGGAATATGTTTTCTGCAAATATTTAAGGAAGGAGGAACGAAAACCATGCAAAGGATAATTTCCGTAATTCTTTCTATTCTTATTCTCTTGCTCGGAACTCTCGTTCCCGGACTGGTCAATAAGGAAGAAACAATTACACAGGGCGAATGGCTTGCTAAGATCGATTCCGAATTTGGAATGGATACTTACGAAGAAGAAACGCCGTACTATCCCAATGTAACACCCGACAATGAGTATTTTGGAGCAATCCAGATCGCTTATGAGTGGGGCGTTATCGACAGTGAAGACGACATTGATACTGACGCAAATGTTACAACTGAATTTGCTGCCAAGACTCTTGTCAAGGTTGCAAACCTCGAAGCAGTTGAAGGCGAAGATGTTCTTATTAAGAACGCTGACGCTCTTCAGTATGCAGAAGAAGTTGCAGTTGCAGTTGCTAACGGTCTTGTTGAGCTTAAAGCAAACAACACTTTCAAAGTAGTTGATATTGCTTATGACAAAGCTGTTGAAGCTCTTGAAAAAGCCAAAGAAATTTGGTCCAATCAGGAATTTGACGAAGACGCAGAAGCTGCTGTTAAGTATGTTGAATCTGTCAATGAGATAGCTACAAACGACTATGTCATCGAAGACAATACAGTTATTCTTCCGGCAGACACTGATGTCAATGAAGGTGAGACAATCATCCTTCCTCAGAATGCAGAAAATGTCGAAGGCGCCATCATAAGCGTTGAATCTGTTAAGTCCGTTGATGGCAAAACTGTTGTCGAAGCAACACCTGTTGATGCTGAAGAAGTTATTGACAGCGTTAAGTTTGAGGGTGCTGTTACCCCCAACCTGAGCGCTTCTAAGATTACTGATGCGCAGGGTAATGTTATTCAGACTGCTTCTATCGACAACGAAGGCGCGCTTACAGACCTCATCAAGAGCAAACTTTCAAACTTCAGCTTTAATGTAGGCAAAGCGAAAGTTAATGTTTCCGTTAAAGACAATGGATTTGATGTTTCTATTGGCGGAGCTGTATGCGACGGCGTTTATCTTTCTGACACATTCTCGGTTTCCAACCTTGTTGTTCAGACAAAGCTGGATGCGAGTATTGCTCAGGGAGACATCAAGGAAGCCTATGTTGTTCTTGATTACGACTGCACAAATACTGCTGCTGTAACAGGCGCTCAGAACTGGGGACTTATCAGCGAGAACACAGAAGATACTTCTTCTCTTGGTATTATTGACCAGATCAAAGCTAACCTCTCCAACCTCAAGCTTGAGGCAGGCGCTTATTCAAACATCAATGTATTTACAGTTGCTATTCCGATCCCGGATTGTCCGGAAATCACCATCACTCTCGACATTTCCCTTCAGATCTCTGTAAGCGGTCGTGCGGAACTTGTGATTTCTTCTCACAATTACACAGGATTTGAAATCATCAACAACAAGGGAAGATTCATTAACGCTACAACTCAGCGCAGCAATTCCTTTAACGCGTACGGCACTGCCGAAGCTACAGGATGCATCAGCGTTGGCGTAGGTGTTCTCACCTATGATGTTATGGATCTTGCTGTTAACGCCGGTATTGGTGTAAATGTTTACACTAATATTACTCTTCCTGCAAAGGGAGACGATGCTGTTTCCATTTCTGAGGAACTTCCCGCAGATATGGTGGCTCAGGCTGTTGCAGTTCTTGATGACGCAGATGAATTCCACATTTCCGGTAAAGCTACTTTCTATGGAATACTTCGTATTTCTGTAGGACAGAACAGCTTGATGGGTAAAATCGGCCTTAAGAAATCATGGTCTATCTTTGATAGAGGAAATGGTACTATCGCCGAGATCGAATTCTGATAACAAATAAAATCTTACGAT
>JAFSTS010000210.1 GCA_017445685.1 Clostridia bacterium
ATCTTCAGGGGCCGATATATTTCGATTACGCAAGCAATATCACAATGGGCGACGGAAGTTATGCGAACTTTAATTTTACAGTTCTGGACGAAGCGAAAGTTACGATCGGAAAGAATGTGTTTATAGGGCCGTCTGTGTCATTACTGACGGCTATTCATCCGTTTAGGTATCAGGATCGCAATTCGTTTTTTAACGAAAAAACCGGTGTGACGACAAACTTGGAATACGCAAAGCCCATTGTTATAGAAGATAATTGCTGGCTCGGCGGCAATGTCACAGTCGTCGGCGGAGTTACGATAGGCGAAGGCTCGGTTATCGGAGCCGGCAGCGTTGTTACGCGGGATATACCAAAGAACAGTCTTGCTGTCGGAAACCCCTGCCGCGTCATTCGAGAGATAACCGATGAAGACAGTCTGGAAAAGCACCCGGAACTGTTTTAAAAAAATCAACAGACCTTCTGATCTCTTTTGTTCAGAAGGTCTGTTTTGATATATAATGCTTTCAGAAGCTCAATTTTTTTGCAGAAATCGACATAACTTCCGGGATATCTATCTGCTGGGGACAGACAGCCGCGCAGCTTCCGCAACCTATACAGGCAGAAGGACGCTTGTCTTCGTCGAGAGCGCTGATAGCCATGGGCGCAATAAATCCTCCGCCGGTGTAAATGTGTTCGTTATAAAGCGAGAGGAGATATGGAATGTCGAGCTGCATCGGACAGTGCGTGGTGCAGTACCGGCACGCAGTGCAGGGGACAGTACCTTTTTTCATCATCGAGTCTGCGATGGAAAGCAAAGCGGTCATTTCTTCGTTTGAAAGCGGCTTTTCCTCTTTGTATGTTTCCATGTTTTCTTTGAGCTGTTCGAGGCTGGACATTCCCGAAAGGCTGACTATGACCTCGGGCAGCGTTTGCAGGAATCTAAAAGCCCATGCAGAAATCGATTCGTCCGGGCGGAGAGCTTTCAGCTTTGCTTCGTTTTCTTTAGAAAGAGATGCCAATGCGCCTCCGCGAAGCGGCTCCATTATCCAGACAGGAATATCATATTGCTTTAGCAGCTCAACCTTTTTGTCTGCCTCCTGAAAATGCCAGTCAAGATAATTTATCTGAAGCTGGCAAAACTCCATGTCCTTGCCGTATGCTTTCAAAAATCGTTCCAAAACTTCATAATGACCGTGGCAGGAGAAGCCGAGATGACGGATCCTGCCGTTTTTCTTTTGTTCAATGAGGTAATCATATATCTCGTATTTCGGGTCAAGATAAGCGTCAATATTTGTTTCGCAGACATTGTGAAAAAGATAAAAGTCGAAATGATCCACACGGCATCTTTCAAGCTGTTTTTCGAAAATTTCCCTGACTTTCGGCATATTGGAAAGATCGTAACCGGGGAATTTTGAAGCAAGCAAAAAGCTGTCTCGAGGATAGTCTGCGAGTATTTTTCCTATCATCGGCTCTGACTGACCGTCGTGGTATCCCCATGCTGTGTCAAAATAGTTAAGACCGTTTTTGATGGCGTAGTC
>JAFSTS010000211.1 GCA_017445685.1 Clostridia bacterium
ACGCATCTGTTTTGCCCGCCAAGAGAGTAAAAGTCAACGATCTTCATGGCGTTATAGGCGTAAAACCTGTTCATCTTCTCAAAAAAGATGAAAAAAATAAGTATGACAGCATTGACAAAATGTATATTGACATCGGCGTTTCATCAAAACAGGAAGCAGAAAAATTCGTTTCAAGAGGGGACGAGATAGTTTTTGAGTCGGATTTTGTTCTTTTCGGTGATGGACTTATAAAATCAAAGGCGCTTGATGACAGAGTCGGATGCGCGATATTGCTTTATCTTCTTAAAAACTTCAGCGAATATGATTATTATTGCACTTTCAGCGTTCAGGAGGAAGTCGGCACAAGGGGAGCTGCCGTCTTGTGCGGTCAGGTAAACCCGGATTACGCGATAGTGGTTGAAACAACAACAGCGTGCGACATAGATTCGGTAGAGAATCACAAACAGGTTTGCAAGCTTTGCAACGGACCTGTTGTCTCCTTTATGGACAGGGGCGCAATTTACGACAGAGACATCTACAAAAAGGCATTTGAAATTGCTGAACAAAATGATATTCCGATTCAGACAAAAACTATGATCGCAGGCGGAAATAATTCCTCAGCGATCCAGACTTCTTTCGGCGGAGTGAAAACCTGTGCTGTTTCACTTCCGTGCAGATATCTTCATTCTCCTGCCTGTGTGATCAATTCAAACGATATTGATCCGACAATCAAGTTGCTTGAATTATTGATTGAAAACCTTTGCAATGATTAAATTAACAGATAAATTTGACATTTCCCACTGTAAAGCAATACCGATTTACAATCCTTTCGCTTCAAAAATGATATCGGTTTTCAATACCGAACAAAAAATCTGCGATGTTTTGGTGTACGAACAGCTTGATGATCATGACAAGGTAAATGCCTTTATTCTTAATGCTTCGTCTGATGTGACGATTCTTGCAAACGAAAGCTCTGATTTAAACGAAATATGTGATTTTTTAAGCTTTACTTCATATTCAAGCGTTCTTTCAAATGTACCTCTCAGGCTGGAAGCATTCGAAAAAAGCGGATATATATTGAAGTACTCGAATTTAAAAAACGAAAGAAAAATGACTGCTGCCAAGCTCACGGATGATTTGGAAAAAATATATTATCTTCTTTCAAGAAACTTTTCCGAAATGACTGATTATTCAAAATGGATTGCAGATATGTCTCACAGATTGAGGCATAAATCAGCCGCTGTAATCGGATTAAAAAAAGATGACGAATTTGTCTCATGTGCTTTGTGCTCATATATCTGCGAAGATTCATGCGTTATCAACGGAGTGTGTACAGATGAAAAATACAGAAACAACTCTTTTGCGTCTGAATGTCTGGAAAAAGCTGTTTCGTATTTACATGAAGCCGGAATTAAGAATATTTTTGTTTTATGTGAAAATAAACTGACTGATTTTTATATAAAAAACGGATTTGAAAAAAACGGAGAATGGTATGAATATTTACGAAAAATTTAATGTTGATGAAAAAATTATAAGTCTCTCAGAACAAGCGTTGAAGGATTGCTCTGAAAGCTTTGACAGAATCGACAAAACAACCGAACATAATCAGTTGAAGGTACTTTCTGCCTTTACAAATAATGCTGTTTCCGAAAGTCATTTTGCAGGATCGACAGGTTATGGCTATGGCGACAGCGGACGGGATCTTCTTGAAAAGGTTTTTGCCGACTGTATTGACGCTCAGGACAGTCTTATGCGCCACAGCTTCACTTGCGGAACTCATACTCTTGGAGTGGCTCTTTTCGGCATTCTTCGTCCCGGCGACATTATGCTTTGCGTAAGCGGCACACCATATGATACGATTCATTCCGTAATAGGCATTACCGGGGAAAACATGGGTTCTCTTAAGGATTTCGGGGTAGAATATAAACAGGTCGATCTCGATGAAAACGGAGAA
>JAFSTS010000212.1 GCA_017445685.1 Clostridia bacterium
CCTGCCTACATAGTCATTATTGCTTCTTTTGTTACAGTTGTTCAGATGCTTGTTAACGCCTTTGTTCCGACGCTCAACGATCAGCTTGGAGTTTATCTTCCGCTTATCGTTGTAAACTGTATTATTCTCGGCAGAGCTGAAGCCTTTGCCGGAAAAAACAGCGTTCTTGCCTCCGCCGCTGACGGACTCGGTATGGGCGTAGGCTTCACTACTGCGCTGTTTTGCATGGGCTTTATCAGAGAATTTCTCGGAACGGGAACTATAACTATCAGCCTTCTCAACGGCGGAAACGCACTCTTCCCGGCAGTTTTCGGCGAAAATCCGATGACGATATTTATTCTCGCGCCCGGAGGATTCTTTGTGTTCGGAATGCTGATTGCTCTTGCAAATCATATTGCCGAAAAGAAAGGCAAAAAAGCCGCGCAGCTTCATTCCTGCAAAGCGTGTCCGATGTTTGATACCTGTACTTCCGGAGAAAAGGAGGCGCAAGAGAAATGAAATGGTATCTTTCACTCGTCCTTGCGGCGATACTGACAAACAACTTTGTTTTGTCAAAATTCCTCGGTATATGTCCGTTTCTGGGCGTTTCCAAACAGCTTAAAACCGCATCGGGAATGGGCATAGCCGTAACATTTGTTATGCTTATGGCGACAGCCGTAACATTCCCTATCAACAAATATCTTCTCGAACAGTTCAACTTGGAATATCTTCAGACGATAGTTTTCATTCTCGTCATTGCAGCGCTTGTTCAGCTAATAGAAATTGCGCTGAAAAAATATATGCCGCCGCTTTACAATGCGCTTGGCATTTATCTTCCGCTCATTACGACAAACTGCGCTGTTCTCGGCGTCGTAGTTCTCAATGTTGAGGAAGGTTACAATTTTGCTGAGTCCATTGCAAACACTTTCGGCGCAGGAATCGGTTTCCTGCTTGCGATGGTAATGTTTGCCGGCGTTCGTGAGAGAATGGAATCGAGCGATATTCCCGAAAAGCTAAAAGGGCTCCCGATAACGCTTGTTGCCGCGTCATTGACTTCAATGTCGTTTTTGGGCTTCACGGGCGTTGTTGAAGGAATGCTCGGTTAAGGAGGTCGAAACATGAATCCGATTTTGTTAGCCGTAATAATTGTCGGCGCGACAGGACTTATTCTCGGCCTTGGACTTGCGATCGCTTCGATCATTATGGCAGTTCCCGTTGACGAAAAAGAAGTTGCGATCCGCGAAGAGCTTCCGGGGGCAAACTGCGGCGCTTGCGGCTTTTCAGGCTGTGACGCCTATGCTGCCGCCTTATCAAAGGGTGAAACAGAAAAAACCAATCTCTGTATTCCCGGCGGCGAGGAAGTATCTAAAAAAATTGCCGAGATCACAGGTCTTGAAGCAGGCGAGGTCATTCCTCAGGCGGCAGTCGTGCTGTGCCGCGGAAGCTACGGCAACTGTGAGCCGAAGCTTCAGTACAGCGGCGTAAAAAGCTGCGCCATGGCTCAACAGCTTTTCGGCGGACCAAAAAGCTGCAGCTACGGCTGTATCGGCTTTGGTGACTGCGTAAATGCCTGCCCTTATGACGCGATAAAAATATGCGACGGTGTCGCGAGGATCGATCCTACCATCTGCCGCGCGTGCGGAATGTGCGTTTCCACTTGTCCAAAAAATCTTATCGAGCTTATGCCTTTAGGTGTTTCAAAGGCTGCCGTGCTTTGTAAAAATATTGAAAAAGGCGCTCAGACAAGAAAGCAGTGCAAGACCGGCTGCATAGGCTGTATGAAGTGCGTAAAGGTTTGCGAATACGACGCGGTAAAAGTCGAAAATAATGTTGCTCATGTTGACTATGAAAAATGCGTCGGCTGCGGCAAATGCGGTGAAGCCTGCCCTGTCAAGAGCATATCTCTTATAAATCTGAAGGCGAACTGATGAACATAAGGCTTGTACTGTTTGATCTTGACGGCACGCTTCTTGATTCGCTTACCGATTTGCACGAAACCGTCAACGAGATGCTTGAACATTTCGGTTGTCGGAAAATCACTCTCGAACAGGCAAGATCGTATGTCGGCAACGGCATGAAAAAGCTTGTTGAAAGAAGCCTGCCCGACAAACTTTCCGAAGAGGATTTTTCAAAAAGAATGGATTTTTTCGTTGAACGGTATGCTTTGAACATGAAAAACCACACAAAGCCATATCCGGACATAATTTATGTTTTGAAAAAGCTGAAAAATCTTGGAATAAAAACAGCAGTCGTCTCTAACAAGAATCGCACTGCTGTTGAGAGTCTGTGCAAAGAGCATTTCGGAGATCTGGTGGACTTCGCTGTCGGCGTTGACGAAAAACATCTACCCAAGCCGGAGGTGTCAATGGCTCTGGAGGCGGCAGGCTTTTTCGGTGTGAAAGCGGAACAATGTGTGATTGTCGGCGACGGAGAAACCGATATTCAAACTGCAAGAAACTTCGGCGCTAAAAGCATTGCTGCCCTGTGGGGGTTTCGCTCAAGGCAGACTCTTGAAAG
>JAFSTS010000213.1 GCA_017445685.1 Clostridia bacterium
ATTCCTAATTCCTAATTCCTAATTTCACGAAATCTTTCCGTCCCAGAGGTATTTTTCCAGATCCACTTTGCCGTCGGCGAATTCGACGCCTTCATCCTGCAATAATAATATCTGCTCGTTGATGCCGCCGAAGGCGAAAGCGGAGGACGGCTCGCCGAAGCGGTTGAGGACTCTATGGCAGGGGATCACGCCGGGCTCCGGATTGACATGCAGGGCATAGCCCACCACTTGGCTCCAATGGGGATTGCCCGCGAGCATCGCGATCTGTCCGTAGGTCGCGACCCTGCCGCGTGGAATCTGCCGCACAACGTCATAGATTTTCTCAAAGGTGTTTTTCATAAAAATCATCCTATTTCGGTTTGATAGCATTAGTGTACCACGAGTTCATCAAAGCCGCAACAGGGAAAATCTTGCAATTTTGCCGAGCGGATGTATAATGAATATAAAATTGAATTTTTGAGGCAAAGTATGAGTAACCAAATCATTATCAAAGAAGAACGGATATCTGCCGAAGCATACATCGATTTTTTGAAACGGTCCGATCTGGGCTCTCAGTACCCGCAGGAGCGATTTTGTGAGAGAATCGAAAAGCTGGTCAAAAATGTGTCTATCAGCCTTGTCGCGAGAAACGAGGAGAATACTGTTGTCGGCGTGCTGTTCGGACTGACGGATTTCTGTTACTGGCTGTATATCACAGATCTCGGAGTCGACAGACAGTATGAACGTCAAGAGATAGGAAAACGGCTGATGAAAACCGCGCACGAACTCGCGGGCGGCGAGAAGGATATCGCCGTCTATCTTATCGCGCACGAAAAAGCCGTCCCGTTTTATGAAAAGCTCGGGATGAAAAGAGCGGACGAAGTGATGAAATACAACCATATCGAATGGACGGAATTTACCGTGGAATGACAGTTGCAGCAGAAAGGAAGAAATGACTATGAAGCCATATGATGTCGGTATCCTTTTCGTTCACGGGATTCAGGGGAGTCCGAAGCAGTTTCGGTATCTGATTGAGAAAGTTCCGCCGTCTGTTTATGTTCAAAGTCTTACGCTCCCCGGTCACGGCGCGACCGTTAAGGAATTTCAGAAGTCCGACAGAGCCCAATGGCTGAGCGCTGTCAGAAAAGCGTGTTCTGAGATGAGCAGGCAGTGCGAGGATATTATCTTCGTCGGACATTCGATGGGGTGTCTGCTGGGTTTGCAGATCGAGCAGGAGACACAGACTTTTTCTGCGATGATGCTGATCTGCTGTCCGTTCTTTCTGCGTCCGACCTCCCGTTATTTTTGCAACAGCCTGATGGCTAACCGTACAAAAGGAAAGACAGACGATCCGTATGTAAAAGCGGCGTGGGCGGCGAACGGCGTAACCGCAAAGCGCGGGATAGCTTATCTGTTCTGTGCGCATCCGTATTTTGAGTTGCTCCGGCTTATCCGAAGCATCAAAAAGCAGGGTGCTTTACAGCTTCCCGAAAAGACCGTGTTCTGCTATTCAAAAAGAGATGAGATCGTAGGAGAAAAGAATCATCGATATGCCCGGGAAAGATTAGGAGCGACGGTAGAAGTCTTTGAACAATGCGGACACAATTACTTTACCGATACGGCAAAAGTAAAAATAAATAAAATACTGATGGATATGATAAAAGCCCTTAGCTGAACGAAACAGCTGAGGGCTTATATAAACGTCAGTAAAAAGAAGAGGATTGCCACGGCTCCTTTAGGAGCCTCGCAATGACATTTCCTTCATATGTTTTGAAAAATCATTCCCACTCGATAGCACTTAAACAAATATGTGTATGTATTATTATCTGTGCTATCTGTGGTACTTTTGATTAATTGATATATCCATATTCTCCTGCCTA
>JAFSTS010000214.1 GCA_017445685.1 Clostridia bacterium
ACTTCACCATTTTCAATATAGCTTCTGAAAATGCAGCCTTCCTTCCAGTAAACGATTTGTTTTTTAAAGTTAGGGAGATTTCTAAGCTTTATTCTGCTGTACTTGACATCAATATCGGCATAAATCTGCTCAAAATAGACTTTAACACCATTGCTTTTACAAATCTGAACTATTCCTGCAACCTCATCAAAGGCATAAAGATTATCCGAAGAGTAGACCTCTTCAAATGACGCGTATGAGCCGCTTTTCTTAAACATTGTATTCATTTTTTCGCTGTTTTTATAAAGCGTGAAATGACCGAGATGAAGGATCTTGTCAAAATTATCCAATATATCATCGGTGACAAATTCGCTTACATTTCCCCAAATCTGATCAATATCACAATTTCCCCAAAAGTCATACTCTTTGAGAATATCGTCAAAAATATATCCGTAAGCAGGTCTGAAATCACAGATTTTATAAGGGTATTTCAGCTTGATAGGAAAATCAAACTTTGACTGTATTTTCTTCCTGAAATCATCAAAAGTCATTTCAAATATACGAATATTAGACGGAGGATCTTTCAAAATGTCATTCTGAAGATTATCCGTCATCAATAAAAAATCAACTTTATTTTTTAAGAAGGATGCAGTATACATCCATTCGCTGAAGTAATCAGGCAATTCGCCGAAATACGGAACAATAAAAGCAATTTTATTTTCCATTACTTCTTTCCCCTAATTCATGTTTTTATTATTATAACACAAATAATTCTTTTCTTCAATGTTAAGAATAAAATATATTTGATTTTTTTTGAAAATTATTGATTTTTTTTGAGCAGTATGTTAAACTTTTTTAGAAATATTTATTACCCGAAAGGATATTCATCATGAAGCTGTCAACTAAATTTATCAAAAGAAATAACGAAATGTGCGACTTTGACAAACCTGTATGCGCTCCTTATTTCAGAAAAACATTTGATCTTGATTTTCAGCCCGAAAAAGCCGAAATAACTGTCACAGGTCTTGGATTTTACGAGCTTTACATAAACGGCAAAAACATCACAAAAGGTCCGCTTGCTCCTTATATTTCCAACTTTCATCAGGCTGTTTTTTATGACAACTACGATCTGACAGATGTTTTGAAAAAAGGAAAAAATGCCGTTGCATTAGTTCTCGGAAACGGAATGAGAAACTGTTTCGGCGGATTTATTTGGGACTTTGACAAAATCGACGCAAGAGGCCCCGTCTGCGCTGCTCTTTGCATAGAGGCAAAAGACGACAACAATTCATTTATTCTTGAAGCTGACGATACATTCAAGACTCACGATTCCCCTATCCTTTTTGATGATTTAAGAATGGGTTATGTATATGACTCTAGAAATGAAATAGAAAACTGGGCTGAAGCTGATTTTGATGATTCCGGCTGGGACAACGCTATACCTGAGACTACACCGGCAGGAAGAAAAATTCTTTGCGACGCTGATCCGATAGCTTACACAGGTGTATTAAAGCCTGTCAGCGTCAGACATTTTGACAGACTTCCTTTTGCATACAAATCGACCCGTGCTGACAGCGAGCCTTTTGAAGAATCCTTCAGAGACAATGTTTATCTTTATGATTTCGGGGAAAACAATTCCGGTGTTTCTGTTTTAAAAATAAACGGAAAACCCGGTCAAAAAATAACTGTAAGACACGCTGAGTATGCTCCTGACGGACTGTTTTCAATCACAAATATTTCTTTTGTCAGACCCGGAATTATCAATAAATACATTGAATATGCTCAAAAAGATGTTTTTATCTGCAAGGGCGGTTATGAGGAATTTGTTCCAAAGTTTAAATATGACGGTTTCAGATACCTTTTTGTCGAAGGACTTGAAGAAGATCAGGCTGCTGAAGACGCATTTGAATTTTGGACAATGAGCAGTAATTTAGAAAAAAGAGCTTCTTTCGCTTCAAGCGATGAAATGCTCAACAAGCTTGCTGAAATGACCTGCCGTTCCGATATTTCCAATTTTTTATATTTCCCGACAGATTGTCCTCAGAGAGAAAAGAACGGCTGGACAGGCGACGCTTCAATGTCCGCCGAGCACCAGCTTCTTTGGCTGAAAGCTGAAAAAAGTCTTGCTCAATGGCTTGAAACAACACGCTATGCTCAGCTCCCCGACGGAAATATTCCTTCAGTTATACCGACTTACGGCTGGAGTTTGACCGAGTGTGTAGGCGGGCCTGCATGGGACTCGTTTATGTTCAAAGTCACAAAGGAGATTTACCGCCACACAGGAGACAAGAAAATAATCAATGACAATGCTCAGATGATGCTGAGATACCTTTCCTTTATTCTTACAAAGATACGAGAGGACGGTACGATCTGCTACGGTCTTCCCGATTGGCTTGATCCGAATATGCCTACCCTTGGCAGAACGGCATCGCCGAGATATGTCACAGATACACTGTTGACATTGATGAACGCTCAGGACGCTGCATTTTTGTTTGACGAAGCAGGTTTGACTTTTGAAAGAGATTTTGCAAAAAACATTGCCGATCTTTTCAGAAAAAATTTCCGGGAACATCTGATATATCCTGACACTTGTCTTGTAAACGGCAACTGTCAGACTTCACAAGCGCTTGCTATTGCTGCCGGAGTTTTCAACGAAGATGAAATTGAAACTGCAAGAAAAAATCTTATTGAGATCGTACACCGTGACAGTGACGAAAACGCCTGCGGAATGCAAGGGATTCGATACATTTTCCATGTTCTTTGCGATATAGGCGAATACGATCTTGCATACAAGATGATAACATCAACAAACAGAACAGGATACGGCTCATGGGTAAAAAAAGGTCTTACTACATTAGCTGAAAAGTTCTACTATGACGAAGACCCGGATTTCGGATCGCTTAACCATCATTTTCTTGGTGACATTTTGTCAATTTTTATCCAGGAATTTGCCGGTGTTAAACCCAACCCGAACTATGACGACACGAGCTATTTCGAGATTTCACCTTGCTTTATCAAAGGGCTTGAATTTTGTCAGGCTTCCTACGAAACTGAAAACGGTTTGCTTTCAAGCCGTTATGACAGGATCGACGAAAAGAAAATCAAGCTTTCGATCAATGTTCCTGACAATATGAAAGGCGTCTTAAAGCTTCGTAAATCGAATTATGACGGAAAAACGGAAATTGAAATCACAAGCGGAAAGTATGAGTTTATTGTTGAGGAAAACTAAAAATGTCCCAAAGTAAGAAAGGTGACCTGAAAAACGGTCACCTTTTCATTATCCATAAAGACTGCTGCAAAACTTTTCAAATTCAGTCAATTTAGAATAATCTATGAAAGAAAATCCCTGATATTTACCCTTGTCATTTTTCCAATAAATATAAAGCCACGGCCCGCTGCTTCCCGAATCTGTACTCTGTTTTCTCTTTTCAACTTTCCCTCCATCCAAAAGGCTTAAAAGCTTGTTCCATTCGTCTATGGTAAGATTTACAGTATCGGATTCGGTAATATCATTTTCCGTAAGAGGCCAATGATCAGCCTTCCTTTTCTCATGATACATAAAAAAACTATTATCTTCTTTATAAAAATGATATCTTAAATATTCAGGCGGATTTGCAGAAGACGAATATGTATAAAAAAATTCGTTAATATCGCTTGAAAGAATCTCTTTTCCTACAATCATTTCTTTCTCCCCTTTATTTATTATCGCCAAAACAGACACAACTGCAATAACAACAAAAGTAATAATTACTACTGCAAAAACAGCTTTTGTTTTTTTCTGACTTTTTTGTTTTGACATTGCACTATCCTCTTTTTTAAAATCTCTGTTATGTAAATTATATCAATAATAATTATCAATTGCAAGCTGAAACAACAGTCAAAAAAACAGACCGAAGAATCAATCGGTCTGTTTGAAATCTGATAATACTATTCTTCAACAGCATTTATTGCCTCTGCTCTTTTGTCAAGATGCGGAACAATAGTTTCTTTATAGATTATTTCGAAAATTGCAAGAAGCGGAATTGAAAGAATAATGCCCATAACTCCGGCAACTCTTCCGGAAAAAATAATCATCACCAGAGTCCATACGGCAGGTATTCCAAGAGAGCCGCTAAACAGTCTCGGCTTGATAACCATTCCATCAAGAGACTGTAATACGATAATAAATATCAGGAAAATCAAGGCTTTTATCGGACTTTCAAGAATAATGAAGAATACACCGATAACAGCGCCGATCATGGGACCGAAGGTAGGTACGATATTTGTTACGGCTACAACAACGGCAATCAACGGAGAATACGGCACACCCGTCAAAATATTAAAAATGAATGTTGCTACACCGATGATCAAAGCGTCAAGCAAAGTGCAGCCGACATATCGAATAAAAACTTTATGGCACCTTTCCAATACATCATTATGGCGGTTAAGAACATTTTCTTTGAATATAGCTCGTCTTACTGTTTTAACGACATTGAGGATAGTTGTTTTTGCCATAAGAAAGCAGAAGCCGAAAACAATACCGATTGCATAATTGGAGATTCCTGTTCCGATCTCCCCTGCCTTTTGAAGAATATTCTTATAGTTATTCTTAAAGAAATCGAGAAGTCTTTCCATTGAATTGTCAATTAGGCTTTCTACGCTTGAAAAATCAATATTCAAATTATGCGCAGCAGCAAATGTTGAAAATCTTGCAACCAGACCTTCAAGCTTTGTTGTATAAACATCCCAGTTTGAGATAAGCCTTGTTATGCTTTTCACAAGCGACGGTATCAGCGCCAAAAGAAGCAGCGCGACAATCAGAACAAAGCAAACGATCGTCAAAACTACTCCCCAAAGATGACGAGAGGAATCTTTTTTTACTTTTTTAAAAGCAGTTTTTTCAAAAAAGTTGGATACAGGATTAAACAGATATGCAACAACAATGCCGATAACAACAGGTGAAATAATATTCCAAACTGAGCTGAATGTATTCTTAATTACATCCGTCCTGTCAAAAAGAACGAACAAAAGCAGCAAAGCAATAATTATTATCGCATAGAAGCCTGAACGCTTCGACAGAATACTTCCAAACCGTTTCATTTTTTACCTCCTGTTATTAGCTAATCAAAAACATTTTACCATTCAAACGAGACTTTATTCTCCTCCTGATAAAGCTTCATGTCACGATATCTTGAAGCGGACGCCATAAACAGATCAGCCATTTCTTCATCTTTAAAAGTTATCGTTGCATACATTTTGAGACTCTCGGGAAGATAGCATTTTGGCGTGAATCTGAACGCAGTCAGCCACCAGTGCAGCGTATCGTTTGTAGAAACGATAAGATCATCACCGTGATAAAGCTGCATATTCATCACAAGCATATCTTCATCAGCGGCACAGTCATAGTATGAGCCTTTTGATCCTTTTTCACGCGTATATACGCCGATTTCGCAGCCTGTTGTGATAATATATCTGCCTTTCCAGATCTGTATCATCCATTCCCTGCCGTCATAATCAAACTTCATTCTTTTAGTTGAATAATCAAAGAACGGAGTCATGTACGAAAAAACATCGTAAAACATACAAAAGCCGAAATTTCGCTGCCAGCTTTCAACTACGCAACAGAGCGTAGCATCATCTGCGTCAAGGTCATATCCGAGATTGAATACGCCTTTACCCTCTTTGCCGTAAAGATAGTTTTCTGCAGCATTATAATACACGCCCGGCGTCATTTCGTCGTAAGCTCCGTCAATATAATAAACAGTAACGAAAAGCTCATATATTCCGTCTTCTTCGTTTCCGACGGGAATTGCGCCGATAAGAACATCATCAAAGAGATTCATGTAAACCCTTGCGAAGAAATAAAAAACACCCCAGCCTGAATCTTGCTCGTCAGCTTCACTGTTTTTTTGATGAAGGTATTCGACTACCTCTTCTCTGCTGAGCTTTGTAATTTCATAAAATCTCTTAGCAGGAGCGCTGGAAATTGGAAGAGACTTAAAGAACAGTTCAAAATCCATCGTCGCATCAGACAGCTCGTAAACATCGTCATAAACATCTTTGATAAAGTCTACAAAGGTTACACGAATTTTTTCTTCGGTAAAAATCTTCATGCCTGAAACTTTTTCAAAAAGCCTGCCGAAAGCTAAAAAAGAGTCCATGAAATCTTTTGTCTTGGGGACAGAATAGCCGTTTTCATAAACATCTCTGTATCTGTCTGAAATGCTTTCCCTTGCAAGAACGGGCGAAAATGCAACAACAGAAAAGACGGTTGTAACAACAAGAATCAAGCTGATAATTTTCTCTTTGATTTTCATAAAGATTCTCCTCTTATTTGTAATTTCTCAAAATTTTCAGAGTCGTTGTCTTAGGAAATTCTTCGTCACGGGTTTTGACGACGGTTACCTGTTTATAGTGCGGCATTTTTTTGTTTATTTCGTTGACATCGGATTTGATCCTTTCCTTTGCGTCGGGAACACGCTGGGTATCAAGGAAAAATTCACCTGTTATAAATCCGTTTTCGTCGTAAACTACAACTTCTTTTACATAGTCGATCGAAGACAGCTTATCTTCAATTTCTTCGGGAGAAACATTCTTTCCGTTTGAAAGAACGATGAGATTTTTCTTTCTGCCCTTGAAGAACAAAAATCCGTCTTCGTCAATATATCCGTAGTCGCCGGTTTTAAACCAGTCGCCGTCAAACGCTTCTTTAGTCGCCTGCTCATCATCATAATATCCCATCATGACATTTGTGCCTCGTACAAGGATTTCACCGACTCCGTCCTCATCGGGATCGGCAATTTTTATCTCGTTGCACGAAAGCGGCAAACCGGCGCTGCCAAATTTAAAATTATCAAGATGATTACAAGTCACCGCAGGAGAACATTCAGTAATTCCGTATCCGTTGACGACCTGAATGCCAAAATCATACATACCTTTTTCATACTTTTCGTCAAGGTATGCGCCTCCGCAAATTATCATCTCAAGCTCTCCGCCGAGATTTTCAATAATTTCAGAAAAGATTTTTCGTCTAACATCTATGCCGATTTTCATCAAAAAATTACTGATTTTCAAGCCCTTTCTAAGAACATCTTCTTTTTTGTTTCTCTTTGCAGTATGCCAGATTTTTTTAT
>JAFSTS010000215.1 GCA_017445685.1 Clostridia bacterium
AGCCGAAATCGACAAGGCTGATAAAAAATATAAAATGGGCGCTCTTGCCCTTATTTTCCCGATACTTTACTGCGTGTTTGACACAATAGGAACAGCAGCCGACGGAATAATCCTCGACGAAGAGACAGGGCTTGGACTTGGGGAGATAGATGTTCTGATCCTTTACGGGCTTACATTTTTCGTCGCAGGCATCGGCGCGTGGCTTTTCCTTTTGATAAAAAACAAAAAACCGTATAATCCCTTTAAACACGGAGAAACAAACAAGATGATCGCCGCAGGATGCGAGGAGTTCGGTCAGTTGTTCTATGTTTACGCTATGGCTTCAAGACCTGTCATTGCAGCTCCGATGGTTGCATCCTATTGTATCGTTTCCGTAATCCTGTCCAGAATAATACTCAAAGAAAAACTAAAAGCTTCTCAGGCTGTATGCGTAATATCGGTTATCGCCGGCATAGTGCTTCTCGGAATAGCCGAAGGACTTTCCGAAGCCTGAAATTGAAACGGAGGTTGCTTTATGAAAAACAACAAAAAGAAATCCTCAAAGAAAGGTCTGCTTATCGGCGCGTCAATGGCAGCCGGCGCTTTTGCGGCGTTCAACGGTGTGCTTTTGTATGAAGTGATGAACAGAAAGGGAAAGCTCATTGCCAAAATGGGTGAAAACAAATTTCCCATTGATGTTGACGCTGACGGCAACATTAAAATTTTTGAGACAAGAACAGACTGGACTGAACAGGCAAATCATGAGGATATAACTCTGTCAAACAGAGGGCTTTCGCTCAAAGGCTTTTTCTATCCTGCCGACGAGCCGTCTGATGTGTATGTATTTTGTTCTCACGGCTACAGAAGCAGCGGCAAGGGCGAGTTTTCCGGGCTGAGCAAATTTTATCATGACCTTGGATATAATGTTTTTATCGTAGACCATCAGGCGGCAGGCTCCAGCGAAGGCAAGAACATAAGCTTCGGATATCTTGAAAAGCAGGACTGCATGAAATGGCTTGAATATATCATAGACCGTTTCGGCTCTGACATTAAAATAATTCTCCACGGCATTTCCATGGGCAGCGCGACTGTAATGATGATGTCCGACGATGAAAATCTTCCCGAAAATGTCAAGCTTATCGTTGCCGATTGCGGTTATACGGATGTTGCAAGCCAGTTTACGAATGTTATTCATGAATTTAAAGTTCCCGCATCGCCCATCATAAAGACGACAAATCTTTTCAATAAGCTTGCATACAAGTTTGAATACACGAAGATCCGTCCGATAGACAATGTCAAAAACTCCAAAGTTCCGATTTTGTTTATCCATGGAAGAGACGACTGCTTTATTGATCCGAACATGGCGTTTGAGCTTTACAATGCCTGCACTGCTCCAAAGGATCTCCTGATCGTAGACGGAGCCGATCATGCGCAGAGTTTTGATACAAATCCTAAGGTCTACAGTGATAAAGTCAAGGAATTTATCGGAGAATATTTAAAGTAAATTTGCTCGTGCAGTGAGTTGCCCGAGCTGAAAAAAAGGAGATACAATATGTCACAGAAAGTAAAACTCGGTATTATCGGCGTAGGTAACATGGGTACTGCCCATATTCAAAACAGCGTTGAGGGCAAAATGCCTGAAATCGAAATTACCTGCGTTGCAGATATCGACGAAAAAAAGTTTGAAAACGCCAAGAAGAGACTTCCCGATGTTGTCTGCTTCAACAGCGCAACAGAGCTTATCAACAGCGGACTTTGCGAGGCGGTCATTATTGCAACACCGCATTATTTCCATCCCCCGATCGCAATTGAAGCTCTTAAAGCAGGACTTCATGTAATGAGCGAAAAACCTGCCGGCGTATACACCAAGCAGGTCAATGAGCTTATCAAATTTGCCGAGACTCAGGATAAAACATACGCTATCATGTTCAACCAGAGAACCAACTGCGTTTACAGAAAAGTCAGAGAGCTTGTAAAAAGCGGCAAGTACGGAGAAATCAAAAGAGTCAACTGGATCATCACAGACTGGTTCAGAACTCAGCAGTATTATAATTCAGGCGGCTGGAGAGCAACATGGTCCGGCGAAGGCGGCGGCGTAATGCTCAACCAGTGTCCTCACCAGCTTGATCTGTGGCAGTGGATATGCGGAATGCCTTCAACGGTAAAAGCTGTATGCAATGTCGGAAAATGGCATGACATCGAGGTTGAAGACGATGTTACTATTTATGTTGAATATCCCAACGGCGCAACAGGCACTTTCATCACTTCCACCGGAGATTATCCGGGAACAAACAGACTTGAAATCACAATGGATAAAGCCAAAATCGTTTGTCAGGACAACCGTATAAGCAACAAGTGGGAAATACTTGTTTTTGAGCTTGAAAACAGCGTTGAAGAAGTTATAAAGACTTCCGAAAACAGCTTTGACGCCATCAAGGGCGAGTGGAAAGAGATCGAGACTGACGGCATGAACGAACAGCATACGGGCGTAATGAACGCGTTTGCAGCGCATATTCTCAGGGGAGAGCCGCTTGTTGCCGACGGAGCAGAAGGAATCAATGGTCTTACCATTTCCAATGCCGCATTCCTTTCCTCATGGCTTGACAAAACGATCGAGCTTCCGTTTGATGAAGATCTTTACTATGAACTGCTTCAGGAAAAAATCAAAAATTCCAAGTTTGTCAAAGTCGTTAATGAACAGGTCGTCGAGGACATGAGCAGCACTTATTAACAGAAAGGGAAGTGTTTTTATGTATTATGAGATGAATATTGCCGGTGTTGACCATAAGCTTCCGCTTTGCAAGGTCACTGATGATCTTTATATCGGCGCATTTGTGGTTTTCGGCAATGCAAAGCTTACCGTTGCCTGCGCAAGAGAGCTTCTTAAAAAAGCGCCTGAGTACGATTATGTTATCACGGCTGAAGCCAAGGGTATTCCGCTTGCTCACGAGATGGCAAGACAAAACGACGATGAAACATATTTTATCGCAAGAAAATACCCCAAGCTTTACATGAGCGGCGTTTTTGAAGTCAAGGTCAAATCCATCTCAACGGATAAGCAGCAGAGTCTTTATCTCGACACAGCCGAAGCTCAAATGATGAAAGGCAAGAGGATACTTATTGTTGACGATGTTATTTCAACGGGTGAATCGCTTAAAGCCATTGAAACTCTTGTCGAAAAAGCAGGCGGAAACATTGTCGGAAAGATGGCTGTTTTGGCGGAAGGCGACGCTCAGAACAGAGACGATATCATCTTCCTGAATCCTCTTCCGCTGTTTAATGCAGACGGCACAATAAAAGAATAAAACAAAAGCCGGGGCGATCCGTCAAGGATCGTCCCTAACTTGTATAATCTTCTATCAGTTCCTGCAATTGACTCTTGTCCAAAACGGTTATCCCTTCCTGAAGGCGTTTTTGATCGTCTGCCGGAAGGTCTTTGATTTTTCGTTCAAACACTTCAAGCGGCTGCTCGTTTTCTGAAGAAAAAACAGCGATTTTCCCGTCGTATTCACTGATCGTAAAGACTGATGAAACGCTTTGATCAGTTTGCTTCGGCAGGTCGTGCAGGTATTGCGAGGTGACGACTTTGCCGAAAACAAATGAATATGTCAGCATACTGACTGACAAAAATAACATTACTGCCGAAAGCTTGCCGTATTTTTTCAAAAGCATCATTCCTTTGTTTTTCTTCATCGTTATCATTTGCATTGTTTTGGAAAATATACTGATTTTCTGATTGCCAATCCATACACTGTAATTGTTCAGTAT
>JAFSTS010000216.1 GCA_017445685.1 Clostridia bacterium
GTTGATCATAGGGCAAAATTGTTAAATCTTTCTTTACAATTTTATAGTTTTATGATAAAATTTTATTAAATGGGAAAGAAATCTCATTGGCTGAAAACATTAAGAAAATGAGGGATAACGCATGAAAAAACCATTTAGACGGATACTTGCCGTTGCTGTTTGTCTTGCATTGACTTTGGCGTTTTTGCCGAAGTTCAGCCTTGATACATCCGCAGCATCAAGGGGAAACGCCTCCTACAGCAGCGGTAATATCATAAACGCCTATGCTACGACCGCTGTTCAGCTCGATATGAGCAAGGCGGCGTCAGTTTCCGGCGACACGATAACTTATGTTGCAGACCGCGCGTACCATTCGAAACTGAGCGATCTTGGCGATGTTTACAGCGTTACATTTATGGTAATCGGCATATATTGCAGCACGGATATTTCCTCCACAGGCTGCGATGTCAGCGACCATTATCATCTGGACAACTACCAGATTTCGAGCAACACAAGCAAGAACTCCGGCATCATAACCGTAAGCACCTCAGGAAAACTTATCGGCGATCTTCCGGAAGTCGGTGAAGTGATGGAATGTACTCTCACTGCGAAGATAAATGCGCTTTCAATGTATAACGGAAATCGTATCATCGACGGTGTTTCCAAAACTGTAAATATTCGTATTCTCTGCGTTGATTCGACGGATCTTTCTTCTCTTGTAATGAGTGTTTCGAGGTACTCAAGCGAATGCTGGACTCCTGAAACATGGGCTCCGTTTGCTTCCGCTTATTCAACGGCAAACGCAGTTGCAAAGGATGCAAACTCCACTCAGACGCAGATCGAATCAGCTCTGTACGACCTTGAAACAGCTAAAGCAAACCTTGTCCATAACGGACCGATAACACAGTGTGAATACTGCCTTGGCGGCTCTATGGGGTCGTCGGGAGGCGTAATTGAAATCAAAGATGTTTCTTACGGCAGCGATCCGAGAAATGTTATGGATATCTACCTTCCCGAAAACAAGACAGGCGAATGCGGATTGATTATGAACATTCATGCCGGCGGCTGGCTAATCGGCAGCAAGGAAAATACGACGGGTGCCTGTTATGCCGACTGCGTCAACTTCGGCGTTGTAACTGCCGCTATCAGCTACCGTTATGCTTCAAGCTCCGTTACCGGCGCAATGATTCTTGATGATATTCAGGCTGCAACAAAAAAAGCAAAAGAAGTTGCCGAACAGTACGGACTCAACCTCACCAAGATGATGACTACGGGCGGCTCTGCCGGCGGACATCTTTCTCTGCTTTATGCCTACTCCAGAGGAAGCGTGTCTTCCGTAAAACCTGTCTGCGTCGCCACATACAGCGGACCGACCGATCTGACAAACAGCAAATACTGGGATTCCAATTTCGGCAAATCAAATATTGCCGATGTATTCTCCTGGCTGAGTGATGCCAGGATCACAGGCTCTGTTACACAGTATCTTAACAGAAGCGCACTTTTGAAGGTTTCCCCCGTTAATTATGTAAGTACGGCTGTGCCTACACTTATCTGTCATGGCGCAAAGGACAGAACGGTCGATTATTCCGAGGCTACAGCCCTTGATGAGAAGCTTACTTCCGCTGGAATTTACCACGAGTTTATAACTTACCCGAACTCTGACCACGGACTTGAAAGCGACCCGGATAAGAGCACTTATTCAAATGAAAGATACGCCTACTTTGTAAATACATATCTTTGCGACACTATGCCGACGGAAGTTCACAGGTATGTTTCCAACACTGTCGCAAAAACCTGCACCTCTGACGGCTACACGATGAACTGCTGCAAGGATTGCGGACAGTATTTCCTTTCAAACATCGTTCCTGCTTCTCATGAGCCGGGTGACTGGGAAGTCGCAACGCCTGCAACTGTTGAAGCTCCCGGACTTGAAGTTGTCAAATGTACAGTCTGCGGAAATGTTCTTCAGTCAAGAGAAATCGAGCAGCTTCCTCCCGAAGAGGAGACAGTGACAGTAACTCCGAAAGAAGATACGGATATTGTTGTTGATGACGAAAACAAGCTTATTATCAATGTAGATCAGGGTGTTGAAGACCTTGAAAGCCTTATAGATTATGAAGGCGCAACTGTTCAGTACACTCCGAACAGGAACGGCTTCGGAACAGGCACAAAGGTTGATTTCATTTCTGAAAAAACAGGCGAAATCATCAGCACATATACTGTTGTCATCTCAGGCGATGTGACCGGCGACGGATATGTTGACACCTTTGACCTTGCCGTAGCAGGAGAGTATATCAACACCTTCACAACACCTGAAGAAATTGCGTATATGAAAGCAGCGGATATGTTTGAAGACGAATATCTTGACGCGTCCGATATGGCGTTCATGATTTTTGTTTCGAACTTTGAAGGCTGACAAAAGCTGATAAAACAAGATAAACCTGCCCCGAAAGATGAAAAGTCTTTCTGGGCATTTCTCTTTTTAGCAAGATCAAAATTATGAAATATTGAAAAATAAACTATCATTATCGTTAATGATATTTACAATTATGGATTTTTGTAGTAATATAAAATCGTACGATAATATTTTTTATTTCTGTTGCAAATATCTGTAAGGAGTGAGACTATGAAAAGAAAAATTATTCGAGTTTTATCGATTGCTGTATGTCTTGCGCTGACTTTGACTTTTATGCCGAAGTTCAGTCTTGACGCATCTGCCGCCGCTTCAGGCAGCGCTAATTATAACAGCGGTGATCTTATCAGCGGTTATAACAATACTGCTGTAAGAGTCGAAATGTCAAAGGCGGCTTCTGTTGAAGGTGACACGATCACTTATATTGCCGATTTGGCATATCATTCAAAGCTTGAGGATTTAGGCGACATATACAATGTAACATTTGCGGTTATCGGAATATATGTTTCCACGGGGATAACTGCTACGGGATGCGGCGTTACAAATGCTTATAAAAACGATAATCTTCAGATTTCCAACAATTCAAACAAAAACAGCAGCCTTTTCACTGTTTCTGCAGGCGGAAGACTTACAGGCGACCTTCCGCAGGTGGGAGAAGAAAAGAATTGTACTCTTACCGCCAGCATCTCTGCATACTCTGTTTTCAACGGAAACTATTTATTCGATGGAATCAGCAAGACGGTAAACATCAGGATACTTTGTATCGACTCATCTGACCTTTCTTCTCTTGTTATAAGCGTTTCAAAGTACAGGAGCGAATGCTGGACGCCTGAATCATGGGCAGCTTTCTATCCTGTTTACCAATCCGCGAGCGCAATTGCAAGCAATGCAAATTCTACTGACGTTCAGATCGAATCTGCAGCGTATGATCTTGCAAAGGCAATCGAAGGTCTTGTTCATGTGGGAAATATCACAGAATGTCAATACTGCCTCGGCGGTTCCTCCGGCTCAACATCAGGTGTTATTATTATTAAGGATGTTAAGTATGGTTCACATGAAAGAAATGTGATGGATATTTATCTGCCTCAAAACAAGGTGGGTGAATGCGGACTTATTATGAATATTCACGGCGGTGCGTGGACCTTCGGCAGCAAAGAGTTCACGACAGCCTCCGCATACGGCGACTGCGTCAACTACGGAGTTGCCACGGCAGCTATCAGTTATCGTTATCTTTCATCTTCGGTTGACGGCTCAGACCTGATGGACGATGTTCAGGCGGCGGTTGCAAAAGCAAAAGAAGTTGCAGCGCAGTACGGTCTTAACCTCACAAAGCTTATGACGACGGGCGGCTCTGCCGGCGGTCATATGTCTATGTTGTACGCATATTCAAGGGGAGAGGTTTCTGCCGTTAAGCCTGTCTGTGTCGTTTCATATTCAGGGCCGACAGACATGACAAACACTGCTTATTGGAATTCCTCTATCAGCAAATCTGACATGAGAAATCTTATGTCGTGGATCTCCGGCAAAACTGTTACCGGTTCTATTACACAGAACTACTATAAAAACGAACTTCTGAATGTTTCTCCCATCAATTATGCGGCTTACGCAGTACCGACGGTCATTTGTCACGGTATGAAGGATACTACTGTTGACTATTCCGAAGCAACGCGCCTTGCTCAGAAACTGACCGCTCTCGGAAAGACTTATGAACTTATCTCTTTCCCGAACTCCAATCATGGACTTGACGCAGACCCCGATCAGTCAGCGTATGCCTCGCAGAAATATACCGAATATGTCAATACATATCTTAAAGACACTATGCCGACGGAAGTCCACAAATATGTTTCAACACTTGTTCCAAAGACATGTACATCAGATGGTTACACGATGAACTATTGCAAGGATTGCGGACAGTATTTCCTTTCAAACATCGTTCCTGCTTCTCATGAGCCGGGTGACTGGGAAGTCGCAACGCCTGCAACTGTTGAAGCTCCCGGACTTGAAGTTGTCAAATGTACAGTCTGCGGAAA
>JAFSTS010000217.1 GCA_017445685.1 Clostridia bacterium
ACTGGTCGTGCATCGGTATCTTTTCAGGGAAAGGCAGAATGTGATCTTTAAGTTCTTTTTTGAAAGCCATGCAGCATCCGACAAAGGAATTGACAAGCAGATTTTTCAAAACACTTACGGACACGCCGTGACTTTCGAAGAAGGTTTTCCCCGTGTCGTTTAGCTCAGCGTCGACAATTTCTGCGTTATGCAGCACAAGAAGATATCCGTTTTCAAGCTCTCGAAGACATTTTTCAACCTTGTCCTCACGCCAGACATCATCCTGATCGCAAAGGAAAATATAATCCCCTTCGCACAAGCTCAAAGCATACTCAAAATTTTTTATGACGCCCTGCCCGGGACCTTCGACATATTTTATCCTGCTGTCATCAAAGCCTTCTACTATCGTCCTCATGCTCTCGCACGGACGATCGTCCGACACGATGATTTCCGAATCATCACCGATTTGCGCAAGAATTGAACGAAGCTGCTCGGCAATATATTTTTCGCCCTTATAAGCCGCCAATGCGACGGAAATTTTCATTATCTCAATCATTCCTCTTTTTGCATAAGCAAAAAAATTATATCATATTTTATAATTTATTACAATACTTTCGGGAAAATTGATTTTTTCGGCTGTTGCCTATTTATTATTTCCAAAATAATAAGATATATTTTGTATTATTTTTTTAAAAACACTTGAAAAATGAAAATAGATATGGTAATATAGTTAGCGATGACTAACTCAATATTCTTAAAGGAGGTTTTATCATGAAGAAAGTTACTGTCGGAATTGAAGGAATGATGTGCTCGATGTGCGAAGCGCATATCAACGACACTATCCGCAAGGCTTTTCCCGACGCCAAAAAAGTCAAGGCTTCCAGAAAAAACTCCTGCGCAACTTTTTTAGTAGAGAGCGAAATCGACAGAGACAAAATTGAAAAAGCGATCTCCGAGACAGGATACACCTTTGTTGATGTCAAAACCGAGGAGTACAAAAAACACGGTCTTTTCGGATAAAACAAAAGAATTTCTTTACTGACGGGTAAAGATTTCTTTTTTGAATATTAGGTTAGCCTATGCTAACTTAGGAAAGGAGGAATCAAATGTCTGTAGTAATAGTCGGCGGAAATGAGCGAATGGAACGGCAATATATGGATATCTGCAAGAAATTCGATTGCAAAGCCAAAATATATACAAAGCCGACCTGTGCGCTTCAAAACATTGGAAGACCTGATTTGCTTGTACTTTTTACAAATACAGTTTCACACAAAATGGTTAAAGTCGCGCTCGACGGCGCAAAGAGCAGCGGCGCTGTAGTCACCCGTTCACACAGCAGCTCGGCGGCGGCGCTTAAAAATATACTATCTCAGCACGCTGTAAAGAAGGAAGTGTAAGAAATGTCGGAAGAATCTATCATCAGACACTGTTCGCCAACACTGGCAGGGATAAAAACAGGAAATATTTTCAATTGCCATTTTTCAAGCAGAGAAGCAATGATAAGATCTGTTTGTCTTTGGAACAAAAAGCTCAAGGGCAAGGGCATTCGTATCCTGCCTCTGCGATACAGGGATTCAAAAGCGCTCATATATTTTTATCGACCCGACCTGTTGGCTGAGGATATAAAAGACAAACGAGCCTGCAGGATCCTCTCGGAACGAGGCTACTGCCTTAAAAACGGCGAAAGATGTGTTGCTCACCTGATAGAACGGCTTTCCCAATGCGAAGAATTTCCTCACGAAATCGGTCTGTTCCTCGGCTATCCACCCGAAGATGTAGACGGATTTATAGAAAACAAGGCGTGCAGGTGCAAATGCGTAGGCTGCTGAAAAGTCTACGGCAACAAAGAACAGGCGGAAAAAACTTTTTTGAAATACAGAAAATGTACAGATGTTTACCGCGCACAATGGTTAAAAGGCAAATCAGTTGAAAAACTAACGGTTTAAGTAACCAGTGATTTATAAGAGGTTACACAAGATCAGAAAGGATGAATTTATTATGAGTAAAATTGCAATAGTTTATTGGAGCGGCACAGGAAACACGGAAGCAATGGCTGCCGCCGTAGCAGATGGTATCGCTGAAAGCGGAGCGCAGAGCAGCTTGTTCACTGCGGCAGATTTCAGCGCAGATAAAATCGACGATTTTGACGCTGTCGCATTCGGCTGCCCGTCGATGGGGGTTGAAGAACTTGAAGACAGCGAATTTGAGCCGATGTTCAGTGAATGTGAAAACAAGCTTTCGGGCAAGAAGATCGCTTTGTTCGGCTCTTACGGCTGGGGTGACGGCGAGTGGATGAAAAATTGGGAGGAAAGATGCAGAAACGACGGCGCAAATTTAGCTTGTGAAAGCGTGATTTGCAACGAATCTCCTGACGACGACGCGCTCAATTCCTGTAGATCTCTCGGCAAAGCGCTTGTGTAAAAACTCACAGGATAATAAAATTGTGGCTATCGCATTTAGCGAACATAGTTCTCACCCTTTCCGTCTGCTGTTTGCCTGACGTTAGGGTG
>JAFSTS010000218.1 GCA_017445685.1 Clostridia bacterium
AACACAGTTTTCTCACGACAGATTTTTGGCAGGGCAAGGAAAGTTTCGCAGGCAATACTTTCGTATTGTCAAGAAATTTGACGAAGCTTTGTCAAAATATATGTCTGCGAAAACCGATTGTGTTCGATTCCCCTCAGCTTAAGCATAACACACATATACGAACCCGATTTTAGCGGTCGAATTTTGTGTTATGCTTAATCAATAAGAACAAATCTTGCGCTCTGCGCAGCTTGCCTTACAAGCTCGTCAAAGTCGCCTGCCTGTTCAGCCTGCTTCACTTCCTGAAGATCTGGCTTTGTTTTCGGGTGTTTGGGAGTAAAGACAGTGCAGCAGTCCTCATACGGAAGTATTGAAGTTTCAAAGGTGTCGATTTTTCTGGAGATCTCAATGATCTCGCTCTTGTCCATGCCGATACACGGTCTGAAAACCGGCATCGTTACCGCTTCGTCTGTACACGCAAGCGCCTTTAGCGTCTGGCTTGCAACCTGCGCAAGACTTTCGCCCGTGATGAGCGCGCCGCATTCCTCTCTCTGAGCTATTATCTGCGCCGTTTTCATCATCAGTCTTCTCATAACGAGAGTGAAAAGATCCTCCGGGCAGACATCTTTTATTTTTTCCTGAATTTCAGTGAATTGTACGATATACAGTTTTATTCTGCCGCTGTATTTTGCAACCTTTTGGGTGAGCAGTTTGACCTTTTTTTCGGCAAGCTCGCTCGTGTAAGGGGGAGACGCAAAATGTATTCCGACAAGCTGAAGCCCCCTCTTTGACATCATCCAGCCTGCAACGGGACTGTCAATTCCGCCCGACATAAGTATTGCCGCTTTTCCGGACGAGCCGACAGGCATTCCGCCTGCTCCTTTAAGCTGATTTCCGTGGATATATACGCCGAAATCTCTGACCTCGACCGTAACGGTCAATTCAGGATCATGAACATCTACTTTAAGGTGCGGAAATTTTGAAAGAATTACTCCGCCGGTCTGAGCGCAGATCTCAGGCGAGCCGTAAGGGAAAGATTTATCGCTTCGTTTGGCGTTTACTTTAAAAGTTTTCGCTGTGAGCAATTCATCTTCAAGATATTCAAGCGTCGTGTCAAAAATGCTCTGCATATCTTTTTCGGCAACGGCTGCCTTCGAAAGACCTGCAATTCCGAAAACATATTTCAGCTTTTCAAACGCTTTTGAAACATCGCTGTTTTCATCGCCTGCGATCGTTATTGTAGACTGAACGGCAGTAAACTTGAAGTTTCCGCAGTCTTCAAGTCTCCGTTTCATGTTTTTTATCATCAGACTCTCAAAGTTTTTTCGGTTAAGTCCCTTGAGAGCAAGTTCACCGTTTTTAATTAAAATGATCTCTTTCATTTTTTACCTGCTTTTTCTCATCGTTTTTACTGCCTGTTCTACAAGCTCGGCAGTTTTTTCAAGCTCCTGCCGGGTCGTGTTCTTCGACATACTGACTCGAATGGCGCTGTCAATTTTTTCGACGCTAAGACCCATCGCCGTCAATGTCGGACTTCTGTGACCTTTTGCGCACGCCGATCCCCCCGAAACACAAACTCCGTTTTGCGAGAGAAATGTTATCATCGGCTGAGACGGTATTCCCTGAACGGAAAAATTTACAATATATGGCAGCGAATCCGCCGGAGAATTTATTGTGACCGACTCGATTTTCGACAACCTTTCAACAAATTCGTTTTTAATTTCACGGATTGCTTCAAGCTGTTCGAAGGTTTTTTTCCCTATTTCCTCAGCCGCGCCGAAAAAGCCTGCTATTGCCGGAGTCGCCTGCGTTCCCGGGCAGACATCTCCCTCCTGTCCTCCGCCTGCGACAGGTGAAACGATCCTCACGCCTTTTCGTATATACAGCGCTCCTGCGCCTTTCGGCCCGTTGATCTTATGTGAACTGACAGTTAAAAGATCGACGCCGAGCTTTTTGACATCAACATCTGTTTTTCCAAATGCCTGTACTGCGTCGCAGTGGATGAGCGCAGGTGAATTTTTTGCTTTCACCGCTTTTTTGAGAAACTCTACCGGCATTATTGCACCGACTTCATTGTTGACAAGCATCATCGAAACAAGCACTGTTTTTTCGTCAATCGCATCAAGTATATCTTTTTTGCTGACAGCGCAGTTTTCATCCACTTTCAGCCTGACGATTTCGAAGCCGCTGTTTTCGAGCGCTTTCATCGCTCTATCAACGCTTGGATGTTCCACTGCGGTCGTGACGATCCTGCCGCCTTTTCTCGCTCCTGCTTTTGCCGCGCCGAAAACGGCAATATTGTTTGAAAGTGTTCCGCCGGAGGTAAAATAAATTTCCTCGCTATCCGCTCCGAGCTTTTCGGCAACGGTTTTTCTCGCCTCGTCCAAAAGCGACAGAGCTTCAACTCCCTTTTTGTGAAAAGACGACGGGTTTCCCCACAATTCGTCCATCGCAAGCAGCATTTTCTTTTTTGCATTTTCACAAATCGGCGTCGTTGCGCTGTTGTCAAGATAAATGCTCAAAACATTTTCCTCCGCTTTTTCGGCAAATATTATTTTATCTTTTCGAGAACTCTCTGCGATTGTTCAAGCACATTTCCAGGAGCAGGTCCGCCGAAAGATTTTCTTTCGCTGACGCATTTTTGAAGATTTATTTTGTCGTATACATCCTCTTCAAAAAGCTCGCAGATTTTTTTGTATTCTTCTATTTCAAGCGTTTCAAGGGTTTTGCCCTGCTCTATGCAGACGGCAACAAGCTCTCCTGTCGCCTTGTACGCGTCCCTGAACGGAAGCCCCTTTGAAACAAGATAGTCGGCGCAGTCGGTCGCGTTAATAAAACCGCCTGCCGCAGCTTTTTTCATGTTATTGTCTATCACGCTCATTGTTTCGATCATCGGTATAAACGCGCTCAGGCAAATGTTTACCGTATCAAATGCGTCGAAAATCGCTTCCTTATCCTCCTGCATATCCTTGTTGTACGCAAGAGGCAGACCTTTCATAAACGCAAGCAGCGTTAAAAGATCGCCGTATACCCTGCCTGCTTTGCCCCTGACAAGCTCGGCAATGTCGGGGTTTTTCTTCTGCGGCATAATGCTTGATCCCGTTGAAAAAGCGTCGTCAAGCTCAATAAACTTAAACTCCCATGAACACCACAGAATTATTTCCTCGCTGAAACGGGAAAGGTGCATCATAAGTATGGACAGCGCGCTTGCAAGCTCAATGCAAAAATCTCTGTCGGAAACGCCGTCAAGAGAATTGGAACACGGTTCCTTGAAGCCGAGAAGCTCCGCTTCATATTTTCGGTCAAGGTCGTATGTAGTTCCGGCAAGCGCACAGCTTCCTATCGGGCAGATATCCATTCTGTCCTTTGCATCCCGAAGCCTTGAAAGATCGCGCAAAAACATTTCTGCATACGCTAAAAGATGATGACCGAAGGTTATCGGCTGGGCGCGCTGAAGGTGCGTGTATCCCGGCATTACCGTGTCATGATATTTCTTTGCGCTTTGCGCAGTAACTTCAATCAGTTTTTTTACGGTTTCTTCAAGCTTTGAACACTCTTTCTTGAGATACATTCTCAAATCAAGCGCGACCTGATCGTTTCTGCTTCTTGCAGTATGAAGCCTTTTTCCGGCAGAGCCGATCCGTTTTGTCAGTTCACCCTCTATAAAGGTGTGTATATCTTCTGCGTTCGGGTCGATAACAAGCTTGCCTTCGGTGATTTCTGTCTTTATTATTTCAAGCTCGGCAACGATTTTTTCGCCGTCTTCAACGCTGATGATGTTCTGCTTAGAAAGCATTTTTGCATGGGCAATGCTGCCGTCGATATCCTCCTCAAACATTCTTGCGTCAAAGGATATGGACGAATTGAAATCGTTCGTTTTTTTGTCGACCTCTTTTGAAAACCGTCCTGCCCAAAGTTTCATAATCTTTCCCCGTTTCTGTTTAAACCAAATTATTCCTGCGGCTGTTCGGCAGTAATTCCGAGTTCGTCAAGCTGATCTTTTGCAATTACCGACGGACATTCAGTCATGGGCTCGCTTGCATTTTTGTCCTTAGGATAAGCTATGACATCACGAAGTGTTTCACAGCCGAGCATTGTCATAACAAGCCTGTCAAGACCAATGCCCATTCCGCCGTGAGGCGGCGCGCCGTACTTGAAAGCGTCAAGAAGATAGCCGAATTTTTCATAAGCTTCCTCGTCACTCATTCCCAGCAGAGCAAACATTCTGCTTTGAAGAATCGGATCGGTGATTCTGATCGAGCCGCTGGAAAGCTCCGTACCGTTGAGGACAAGGTCGTACGCCTTTGCCCTTACTTTTGCTTTGTCGCTTTCGAGATATTCGAGACATTCATCCATTGGAGCTGTAAACGGGTGGTGCATGGCGACAAACTGTCCGAGATCCTCGTCCCAGTCAAAGAACGGAAATTCCGTGATCCAGACAAAATTGTATTTGTCTTTCGGAATTATATCAAGCTTTGAAGCAACTTCATTTCTGAGCGCTCCGAGGACTGAAAGCACAAGAGATGTTTTTGTGTCGCCGACGATAAGAATTACATCGCCGTTTTCAGCGCCGGCAGTTTTTTTGATGTTTTCCATTTCCTCGTCTGTCATAAATTTTGCAAATGAGGAAGCGATCGTTCCATCGTCCGCGATCCTCGCAAAAGCAAGTCCCTTTGCGCCGATTCCGCGGACAAATTCTGTTAATTTATCTATTTCTTTTCTCGTAAGGATAGAATAAGCCTTTTTTGCAGTAATTCCCCTTACGCTTCCGCCGCCGCTGATAGCGCCCGTGAAAACGCCGAAGCCGCAATTCTTGACAGTGTCGCTCAAATCAAAAAGCTCCATGTCGAATCTCGTGTCGGGTTTATCGCTTCCGTAGCGGTTCATGGCGTCTGCATAAGTAAGCCTCTTGATCGGCGTTTGAACATCGACGCCGACAGCGTCTTTGAAAACTCTTTTTATGTAGCCTTCACCAATTGACAAAATGTCTTCCATATCAACAAACGACATTTCAAGGTCGATCTGTGTAAATTCAGGCTGTCGGTCAGCTCTCAAATCTTCGTCTCTGAAGCAGCGCGCTATCTGCATATATCTGTCAAATCCTGCGACCATGGAAAGCTGCTTGTAAAGCTGGGGCGACTGAGGGAGCGCATAGAACGAGCCTTTGTGAAGTCTGCTCGGAACGAGGAAATCTCTCGC
>JAFSTS010000002.1 GCA_017445685.1 Clostridia bacterium
CAGGTATGGGCGGCGGCACCGGAACAGGCGCAGCACCCATTATTGCAAATATTGCCAAAGAGATGGGCATACTTACAGTCGGCGTTGTTACAAAGCCCTTCAAATTTGAAGGAAGACAGCGTATGAAGATTGCCGAACAGGGCATCGGAAAGCTTGCCGAATGTGTAGACAGCCTTATCGTGATCCCCAATGACAGACTTAAATATGTCAGCGAGCAGAGGATCACTCTCAAAAATGCCTTTGAAAAAGCTGACGAAGTTCTTCTTCAGGGTGTTCGCAGCATTTCAGAGCTTATCAAACTTCCCGGTTTCATCAACCTTGACTTTGCTGATGTCACAAGCGTCATGAACAATGCCGGTTATGCCCACATGGGCGTCGGCCACGCAACAGGTAAAGACAAGGCTGAAGAGGCTGCCAACATGGCTGTTACAAGTCCTCTTCTTGAAACTGAGATCAAGGGCGCAAAGGGCGTCATTATCAGCATCAAATCCTCTGATGATATTGATCTTGAGGATGTTGAAGTTGCTGCTGATATCATCACTCAGGCTGCCGATCCCGACGCTGTTATCACATGGGGCGTTGCTTACGATGAGAGCCTTGAAGATGAAATGGTAGTAACGGTTATCGCAACAGGCTTCGGAGCAGGAAGTCCCAGTACTCCCCAGATACCGACTTTTGAGCCGATGAAAACTGTCGCCGGAACGGAAAAAACCGCTCCTGTTTTCGATGAGCCCGTAATTCCCGAGCTCAAGGAAGACAAGAAGGAAGAAGTCAAACTTCCCAAGGTCGAAGTTCCCGAAGCAGAGACGAAGAAGGACTCCTCTTCTCTTGATGACGACGAGTTTCATGTAATTCTTGATGATCTTATTAAGGATTTCAAATAATTATTTCATTTTTAATGCACACCGTTACTTTTCATGTGATGGTGTGCGTTTTTTAACATAGGTGAGTTTTGTGACTGAAAAAATCAAATCTTTGCGAAAAAAAGCGATGAATCTCCCATTGTCGCCGGGTGTCTATCTGATGAAAAATACCGACGGCGGGATCATTTATGTCGGAAAGGCGAAAAAGCTCAAAAACCGTGTAAGCACTTATTTCGGCTCTCAGAACAATCATCCTGAAAAAGTCAGAAAAATGGTTGAGAATGTCAACGATTTTGACTATATAATCTGCGACAGCGAGTTTGAAGCTCTTGTGCTTGAGTGTTCGCTTATAAAGCAGTATATGCCTAAATACAATATTCTCCTGAAAGATGACAGGGGATATAACTATGTCAGGATCACAAAGGGCGACTGGCCGACGATTTCCGCTTCTTTCGGAAACGACGACAAAAACTGTGAATATATCGGGCCGTATATGAGCTCGTTTGTCGTAAGGCAGACAGTCGATGAAGCGCGAAAAATTTTCAGACTTCCGTTTTGCAATAAAAAATTTCCCGAGGATATCGGGAAAGCAAGACCGTGTCTTAATTATTTTATCAAGCAGTGCTCAGCCCCGTGCGCCGGGAAGATAAGTCAAAAGGATTACTATGAAAGCGTCATGCAGGCAGTCAATTTCATAAAAGGCGGAAGTGAAGCAACTTTAAAGGAGCTTACCGAAAAAATGCTTGACTGCTCTGAAAAAATGCAGTTTGAAAAGGCGGCATATTACAGAGACAGGATAAATGCGATTAAGAAAACGGGAGACAGCCAAAAGGTAATAACCGACTCAAAAACTCCTCACGATGTTTTTGCGCTGACTGTCGGAAAGACAAAGTCTTGCGTTGCAGTGCTTCGGTTTGACGGCGGAAAGCTGTGCGACAGTGAGACTTTTTTGATAGATTCACCCGACTATCCCGAAAAAGCAAGATATGAGATTTTGAGGTCGTTTTATTCCACGGGCAGAAGCGTTCCGTCGCTTATTCTTCTTGACGGCGAAGCGGAGGACAGCGGGCTTCTTGAACAATGGCTTTGCGAGATAAAAGGAAAATCGGTCACGATCACAGTGCCTCAGAGGGGCGAAAAGCTTCGTCTTGTTGAAATGTGCAAAAACAATTCTTCCGAAAAGCTTGCGCAGACGATGGGCAGACACGCCGGAGAAGTTGCGGCTCTTGAAGAGCTTGCAGAGCTTATCGGGCTTGACAAACCGCCTGAATTTATCGAGTCATACGATATATCCCATACTGCCGGAAGTGATAATGTCGCAGGAATGGTCGTCTATAAAGACGGACTTCCTTATAAAAAAAGCTATCGAAAATTCTCCATCAAAGGCTTTACAGGTCAGGATGACTATGCCTCAATGGCGGAAGTGATCGATAGGAGACTAAACAGGTATTTTGAAGAAAAGGATTCCGGCGAGGGATTCGGAAGACTGCCCGATCTGATTCTTCTTGACGGCGGCAGGGGTCAGGTAAATGCCGTTGTTCCTGTGATTGAAAAATACTCTCTTGACATTCCCGTTTTCGGAATGGTCAAGGATGGTCACCATAAAACGAGGGCAATTACGACAGGGGGAAGAGAAATATCGATCTCTTCAAGCAGAAAGGCGTTTACTCTTGTATCTCAGATACAGGAGGAAGTTCACCGTTTTGCAATTTCTTTCCACAGAGCAAAGCACAAGAGCAGGTCATTTGCTTCCCGATTGACCCAAATTGAGGGTATCGGCGAGAAGAAAGCGGCTCTGCTTATGAAAAACTTTAAAACTATAAAAGCGCTTTCCGAGGCGACTGAACAGGAAATATCCGAGGTCAAAGGAATTTCAAAAAAGAATGCCGAGGATGTGTATGCGTTTTTCAGAGAGAATGATCAATGATTCTGAAAATCTATATTTTCAATATATTTTTTCGCAAAATCATCTGTTCCTGCAAGCTCGACGAGCTTGCATTTTTTTATAATTTCTCCAAGCTTTTTTCTGTTTTCCTTTTCAATCAGCATTTCTCCGCCGTCGAGCGAGGAGTTGCCGATAAACTCAGTTTTTTCCATAAAGCTTTTCGGAAAAAGACCGATTTCAATACAGCTTTCGATGTCAAGTGAATTTCCGAAATTACCTGCAATAAATACTTTCGAAACCTCCCGACCCTTGCAAAGCATTTCTATTCCGGCACTAACAGAAGCTTTTGCAAGCTGAATCTGTCTTACATCTTCAGGTGTGATAAAAACATCGCTGTTCGTAATAAAGAAATTGTCTTTGAGATAGCCGTCTTTCGATAAAATACCTTTTTTCAGCAAAACGCTTAATAAGTCGATGATTCCGCTTCCGGACAGACCGGTCGGAGCTTCTCCCGAAACGGTTTCATAGCAGATATCGTTTTTGTTCAAATACACCTTGTTTATTGAGCTGCTTCCTGCTCTTTCGCCGCTGCTTGTTGAAAATCCTTCAAACGCAGGCCCTGCGGCAACCGAGCAGCAGTAAATTATCCCGTTTGCATTAAAAGCCATTTCGCAGTTTGTTCCAATGTCGATCAAAAGCGAATTTTCACTGTTTTCCAAATCGCTTTTAAGTATGCCGCAGGAAACGTCTGCTCCGACAAAAGCGCTTATA
>JAFSTS010000219.1 GCA_017445685.1 Clostridia bacterium
AATGGCTAAAAAATTCAAAGCCGTGTTTATTATGGAGGACGGAGAGTATAAGGAAATAACGAATGAGGAACATCAGCTTCGCAAAACCGAGGATGAGGAATACAAAAGAAAATACTTTATTCCGGTTGACGATTTTCTGATGGAGGTTACATACCAAAAATACAAAAGCTTCTATCGTGAAAAGGAGCATGAGAAATACCTTAAGAGGCGTGACAAGAAAAAAGGTCTGATCTTGTTTGGCGAATTGACAGAGGTGTTGATTGCAGAAACAAAAGAAGATGTGCCCCAAGCGATTGAGAGCAAAGAATATCAGGAATATGTGCAAAAGCTAAAGGAATTGATCGGTTTGCTTGACAAAAAAGATCAGGCTGTTATTAATGCTCTGATTTTTGAAAAGCTGACAGAACGGCAGCTTGCAAAAAGAATGGGTATATCTCAGCCTATGATCAGTAAGAAGAAAAAGCGCATATTACGAAGATTGAAAGAATTTGCAGAATCCTTGAATCTGTCCGATGAAACATAATTGTTATTGTAATATTTAATAAAAATAAGCATATTCAATTATTAAAAACGCTGAAATTTTGTGAATTTAAAAAATATTTGTGACCGTAGGGTTATCAAAACGCAATTTTTTCCTTTAGTTGTCGAAGAACAAAATCTTCAATGCTCTTTGACAACCGAATACTCAGCACATCGGATACCTTCCTTCTGCTGCCCGGTCGGGCAAGCCACACAAGCGGACGCATTTTATATGCCTTCAGGACTTGGACTTTGCAGGGTACTGCAAAGACGGCGATGACAGGCAGAGGGGATAATGATACTTCCGTCCAGCCACAGACTCAAGCAATGGGGGCGGCTTCGAGAGATCCTCGGAGTGGTGAGATTCCAATGAGGTCAAAGCCATGACCGTCCGGTGTGTTCCTTGCCGCAGGGTATCGAGGGTAAATAGTGGCGAAATACAAAACGATTGATAGCAGACAGACTGCACCTTGCAGTCTTGTCCATAGGTAAATAAGGCGGCGGCAGGGCTTCTGTTGCCGCCAATAATATACGAAAGCGAGGAAATAATATGACAACAGAAAAAGAAATCAGAAACAACGCTTTTTACCATGAGATCTGCATTTTGCGGCTGCTGCGAGATATCGGAATGCTTACTCAAAAGGAGTATTCAGGCATCGTAAAAATCGCTGCAGAGGACTACAACGCAAATCTCAAAACAAATATGTCTTAACTATTAAATTTTGCCGTTTGGTCTGGATGGATTCGAACTAAGGTGATATTATGCTGTTGAGCCGGAATCGGCTACGAAAAATGGAAGGAGAAAATAAAAATGGCAAGCACAGTAATAACCATTGAGCCGTCAGTCGCTAAGAAGAAGATAAGAGTTGCAGCCTACTGCAGAGTATCGAGCAGCTCGGACGACCAGCTCCACTCCTTCGCCGCACAGGTGCAGTATTACACTAAGTTCATCCGCAGCAATGACCAAATGGAACTTGTTGACATCTACGCCGACGAAGGTCTTACAGGCACAAAAACGGCAAAAAGAGATGAGTTCAATCGTATGGTTGCCGACTGCAGAAAAGGCAAAATCGACAGAGTACTGACAAAATCCCTGTCACGATTTGCACGAAACACCGCCGATGCACTGATGTACGCAAGGCTCCTTCGTGAAAACGGTGTGAG
>JAFSTS010000220.1 GCA_017445685.1 Clostridia bacterium
AGCTGGCGACAAACGATGTGATCTCGATAGCAAACAGAAATATCGAACAGGTTTCTGTCGTGTCGAATTATATTTTCGTCCGCGTTCCTTTGCCGTATGAGCTGAAGCTTGACGAGCAGCGCAGGATAGTCGGCGAAATAGTCGAGCTTGTGAAGGACGACAGTCTTGTTGAAGACTGTGAGAACATCGGTCTTGCCGAGCTTGCAGATTCAAAAATCGAGTATTTGCTGAAAATTACGATTGATCCTTCGAATAAGCTTCAGGCAAAAAGAAACACCCTGGAGCATATTGTCGAAGGACTTGAAAAAAACGGCGTCGATGTGCCGTACAATCAGCTCGATGTTCACCAAAAATAATGCTTTTGAATTTTAAGGGAATAAGCTTATGAATGAAGGAAAAATTATCCAGTGGTTTCCCGGCCACATGGCGAAGACGAGAAGGCTTATCAAAGAGTCGCTGAAGCTCGTTGACGCTGTGACGGAAATTGTTGACGCAAGGGTTCCTCTGAGCAGTCAGAATCCTGAGCTTTCCGGGATCATAGGAGACAAACCGCGGATAATGATACTCAATAAATGCGATGTTGCCGACAGCGGCAGCACGAAAGAATGGATAAAATATTTATCTTCGCAGGGGATAAACGCCATGGCTGCGGACTGCCGTTCAGGCAGAGGACTTAACGAGTACAGACCTCTTGTAAAAAAAGTCCTCAAGGAAAAAATCATCTCAAATGAACAAAAAGGCATGGCAGGCAGACTGCTGAGGATAATGGTCGTTGGTATTCCGAATACAGGCAAATCCTCCTTCATCAACAGAATGGCAGGCAAAAACAGGGCAAAGGTTGCCGACAAGCCGGGAGTTACAAGGCAAAACCAGTGGTTTGTAATAGGAGAGGGGATCGAACTTCTCGACACACCCGGCGTACTGTGGCCTAAGTTTGAAGACCCCGAAGTCGGCAGAAAGCTTGCGTTCATAGGCTCAGTCAAGGATGAGATAATTGACCCGGAGGAGCTTGCGGTAAATCTTATCGAAATTTTGAAAAAGGACTATCCAGACAGACTTGCCGACAGGTATAAGATCAGTGATTTCGAGCAGAAGGAAAGCTACGAAATTCTTGAGATGATCGGCAGAAAAAGGGGTATGCTTGTTTCGGGCGGCGAGATAAATACCGAAAGGGCGGCTTTGACGCTGATGGATGAATACAGGGCAGGTATGCTCGGAAACATAACTCTTGACAGCGTACCGAAAGGATAAAAGATGGATTTTGAATTTGAAAAGCAGGCGCTCGGAAGAGGCTTTTCCTGCGTGTGCGGAGTTGATGAAGCGGGCAGAGGCCCTCTTGCCGGCCCGGTCTATGCCGCTGCGGTGATTTTGCCGCTTGACTGCGAAATAGACGGTCTTAACGACAGCAAAAAACTAAGCGAAAAAAAGCGAGACGAGCTGTTTGATATAATCAAACAAAAGGCTGTTGCTTTTGCTGTAGCAAGCGCAAGCGTTGAAGAGATCGAAGAAATGAACATTCTTCAGGCGACATTTCTTGCAATGAAAAGGGCGGTTGAATCGCTTGAAACAAAGCCCGACATCGCTCTTGTAGACGGCAACAGAAAGCCCGGCCTTTCCATAGCTGAATCCACCCTTGTCAAAGGCGACGCCCGTTGTCCGTCAATTGCGGCGGCTTCGATTCTTGCAAAGGTGTCAAGGGACAGATATATGCTTGAAATTGATAAGCTTTATCCTGAATATCAGTTTTCAAAGCACAAGGGTTACGGCACAAAGCTTCATTACGAAATGCTTGAAAAATACGGAATATCTCCCGTTCACCGCAGAAGCTTTTTAAAAAAGATCACGGGTGAAAAGTGATGGATAAAAAAGCCGTCGGCAAAAAAGGTGAAAACTCTGCGGCAAGATATCTCAAAATGAAAGGCTACACCGTAGTTGAGCAAAATTTTTCCTGCCGTTTCGGAGAAATAGATATTATCGCCGAGAACGAGGACTATATTGTTTTCGTTGAAGTCAAGGCGAGGAATAAAAACTCGATCGCCGCACCGAGGGAGTTCGTCGGCAGCAGGAAGCAAAGCCGTATCATCGTGACGGCGCAGATGTATCTGTCGCTTCATCCAAGCGGCAAACAGCCCCGTTTTGATGTGATCGAAGTCAATACGGACAAAATATTTTTTAAGATAAACCATATCGAAAATGCTTTCGGCGTATAAGATATGTTTTGAAAGGGTGTTTTTATGCAGTACACAAGTACAAGAAACAAATCCGTAAATGTTACAGCCTCTCAGGCGATAGTCAAGGGAATTTCGGAAGACGGCGGTCTTTTCGTGCCGGTCGAATTTCCGCAGATATCCCTTGAGAAAATCGTTGAGCTGTCAAAGATGGGGTACAAGGATGTTGCAAAATATGTCCTGTCGCTTTACCTGACGGATTTTACAAAAGAGGAGATAGATTCCTGCGTTGAGGGAGCTTACGCTGACGGTAAGTTTTCAAGCGAAGATATCGCTCCGCTTCACGAGCTTTCGGGAAATTATGTTGAAGAGCTTTGGAGAGGACCGACCTGCGCTTTCAAGGATATGGCGCTTCAGCTTCTTCCGCATCTTCTGACAGTTTCCGCCTCGAAGCAGGCAAAGGATAAAACCATCGTCATTCTCGTTGCCACTTCCGGCGACACGGGTAAGGCTGCTCTCGAAGGCTTCAAGGATGTAAAAAACACCAAGATCCTCGTCTTTTACCCAAGCGATGGTGTCAGCCCCATGCAGAAGCTGCAAATGAACACTCAGCAGGGAGAAAATGTCTCTGTCTGCGCAATTAAAGGAAATTTTGACGACGCGCAAAGCGGCGTCAAGGCGATTTTCACAAGCGATGAAATAGCTTCAAAGCTTGCAAAAAACAATATGCAGTTTTCTTCCGCTAACTCTATAAACTGGGGCAGACTTGTGCCGCAGGTCGTGTACTATGTGTTTGCGTATTGTCAGCTTATCAAAAAAGGCGCGATCAAACCGGGCGACAAAATCAATATCGTCGTTCCGACAGGTAACTTCGGCAACATTCTTGCGGCATACTATGCAAAGAAAATGGGTGTTCCCGTCAATAAATTTGTCTGCGCTTCAAATAAAAACAATGTTCTGACCGATTTTATCACAACGGGAGAATATAATAAAAACAGGGAATTTTTCACAACATCCTCTCCCTCGATGGATATTCTCATTTCCAGCAACCTTGAAAGACTTCTCTTTGAAGTTTTCGGAAAAGACGACGAAAAGGTCAGGGAATGTATGAAGCTTCTTTCCAGGGAAGGTAAGTACAGTATTGATCAAGAAGCTTTTGAAAAAATCTCTGCCGAATTTGCCGCGGGCTGCTGTGATGACGAGCAGACGCTTGATACGATCGGCAAAACTTTTAAAAATGAAAACTATCTTCTTGACACCCATACTGCCGTAGGCGTAAAAGTTTATGAGGACTACGCTGAAAAGACAGGTGACAAGACCCTGAGCGTTATCGCTTCAACTGCAAATCCGTATAAATTCTCCGCGTCTGTATTAAAAGCAGTCGCTCCCGACAGAAAAGTCGAGAGCGAATTTGACGCCGTTGACGCGGTGCGCGAAGCAACCGGCGTAGAGTGCCCTGCTCAGCTTGCAGAGCTTAAAGGAAAAACTCCCCGTTTCAAGCAGACCTGCGAAAAGTCGGAAATGACCGATGTCGTGCTTGAAATGCTCGGGATCTGATCAGTCGTCGGAGGAACAGGGAGTGAAAGTGTGGCATCTTGTCTCGTCCTGTGTACACGCGTCGCAAGTGCCGACCTCGATCTGTCCTGCCATACATTTGCTCTGGTCCTTGTTGTAGGCGCATTTGGAAACATTGCATGTGATTTCCCTGATTTCTTTTTCCATATACTTTTCACCCTCGTATATTATTTTTGGCTTGTGCCTTTTATATTTTGCGCAGGAAAAATCATTCTATTCGTCGGAGGTTTTTAAATGTCAATATTTGCATTGGGAGACACACATCTCTCTTTTTCAAGCGACAAACCGATGAATGTTTTTTCGGGCTGGCAAAATTATGAAGAAAGATTAAAGAAAAACTGGGAAAAAACTGTGTCCGATTGTGATACGGTTGTAGTTGCCGGTGATATTTCATGGTCTATGAGCCTTGAAAACGCAAGGGAGGATCTGGCGTTTCTTGACAGTCTTCCAGGAACAAAGCTTTTGATGAAGGGCAATCATGACTACTGGTGGGCAACGAAGACGAAGGCTGAAAGGTTTTTTGAAGAAAACGGGTTTAAAACGCTGAAAATTTTGCATAACAACGCCTACAGAGTCGGTGATTTTTCGCTGTGCGGAAGCCGAGGCTGGTTTTTTGACGCGTCTGACGCTAACGATAAAAAAGTGATTTTGCGTGAAGCAAAAAGACTACAGATTTCTATAGACGAGGCAAAGAAGCTCGGCGGAGAAATCATAGTTTTCCTGCATTATCCGCCGCTGATGACGACAGGTGTATGCGAAGAGATAATCGAAGTGCTTGAAAGAAACGAAATCAGACGATGTTTCTACGCTCATCTTCACGGCGCGTCGTGCCTGAATGCGATCACGGGTGATGTCGGAAATGTCAATTATTCGCTGATTTCCGCCGATCATCTTGAATTTTGCCCAAAGCTTGTCGAAAAAATCGGCTAAAATCTTGCATATTTACGAAATTTGAAAAACACTTGAAAATCAGGTAAAATTTTGATATAATATCTCGTCAAGACCAACAATATATTTTCAGCAGGAAAACCTGCTTATAGGAGGAATGGCAAATGAGTCTTAAATCATTTGAAAAGGTTGAAACCAATGTTTACTCCGTTGAGATTTCAATCAGCGCGCAGGAGCTTCAGGACGCCAAGCTGAAAGCCTATAACAAAGCGAAGAAAAATATCGCTATTCCCGGCTTCCGCAAGGGCAAAGTTCCGAAGATGATGATCGAAAAAATGTATGGCAAATCCTTCTTCTATGAAGATGCCATCGACATTCTTTATCCCGATGTTGTCAGCGCGGCAATCGAAGAAGCAAAGCTTGAGATCGTTGACGCTCCTTTCGATGTTAAAATCGACAGGATCGACGAAGACGGCGCAGACATGACCATCAAGGTTACGGTCAAGCCTGAAGTTGAAGTCGGTGAATATAAGGGTCTTAAAGCCGAAAAGCTTTCCACAGAAGTAACTGATGACGAGGTCAATGAAGAAATTGACCAGATGAGAGAGAGAAACGCCAGAATCGTTGACGCTTCCGACAGAGAAGTTAAGCAGGGTGACATCACTAACATCGACTTTGAAGGCTTTGTTGACGGCGAAGCATTTGACGGCGGAAAAGGCGAAAGCTTTGATTTGACTATCGGCTCCGGTCAGTTTATCCCCGGATTCGAAGATCAGATCGTCGGCAAAAAGGTTGACGAAGAATTTGATGTCAATGTAACTTTCCCCGAACAGTATGTTGAAAACCTTGCCGGCAAGGACGCAACATTCAAAGTCAAGGTCAATTCCATCAAAGAAAAGCAGCTTCCCGAGCTTGACGACGAATTTGCAAAAGATGTCAGCGAGTTTGACACTCTTGACGAGCTCAAAGCCGATATCCGCAAGACAAAAGCTGACGACAAAGAAGCTCAGTCCAAGGAAAAATTTGAGTCCGATCTTCTTGAACAGGTTGCAGAGTCCATCAAGGCTGAAATTCCTGCCGTCATGATCGACAATAAGGCAAAGGAACTTATAGACAGCGCTGAACAGAGAATGAGCCAGCAGGGTCTTTCCGTGGACATCTATCTTCAGTACATGGGAATTTCCAGAGAACAGTATGAAAAGGACGCGAAGGCTCAGGCTGAAAAGCAGGTCAAATCCCGTCTTGCTCTTGAAAAGATCGTTGAGCTTGAAAAGCTTGAAGCAACTGAAGAAGATCTTGAAAAAGAATATCATAAATTTGCTGATATGTACAAAATGGAAGTCGAAGAGCTTAAGAAGCTTATTTCTGCCGACGGCTTGAAGGAAGACATCGCAATCGGCAAGGCTATCGACCTTATCGTAGCAAATGCTGTTGAAGGCAAGCCTGCCGCAAAGAAATCTTCCACCGCAAAGAAAACGGCCGACGGAGAAAAGAAGCCTGCTGCAAAGAAGACGGCTTCAACAGCAAAGTAAACCACAACAACTAAGAAAACA
>JAFSTS010000221.1 GCA_017445685.1 Clostridia bacterium
CGGTCACCCTCATGGGAGCTGCATATGTGGCGTCTCTCTCCTTGCATTCAAGCACAGTGTACTTGGGCTTATCGTCCATTCTGTAGCCGATAAAGCTGAGAGTCCAATTGCCCGTGTAGTCTACGATGTCGGCGATATCTCTGAAGACCTCTTTCAGACCGTCGTTGAGAAACCATTCGTAAGATTTCTTCTGAATCTCGATAAGGTTGGGCATTTCCATGACCTCTTTGATTTTCGAGAAGCTCTTACGCACCGTATTGCCGCGTCGGACATCGTGTACATTAACCATTATCTCATCACTCCATTTCTTTATTTCCACGCTGCGTCAAAGACGAAATGACACAAGCTAAAGTGGCTGTTTTTGTTCTTCCAACAAGATATTGATTTTTGGCGTACCAAGAGCAAAAAACGTCGCTTTTTGCACCCTTTTTGCGCCGAAAATCTTTATCTGCATTTAGATAGAGGATATTTAACTCCATTATAATGCAATATAGTATTATATACGCCGTATGTCCATTTGTCAAGAAAAATTTACAAATTTTTTGAAAAAAATTTTTTGTTCCCTTTTCACCCCTTCAAATGACAAAGGGGTTGTCGCATTTAGATGAAAACGATGTATTCTTCTCTTGAAGGCTGTACAAAGGTACGCCATAAGCATAACACACATATACGAACCCGATTTTAGCGGACTAATTTTGTGTTATGCTGTGTTAAAATACTCGGAAATCCTGTCGCCCGGCGAGGACGACAAGCAACATAATGACGAAAACACGCCGTTTCAGGCGTGTTCGTATATGTGTGTTATGCTTAAAAAAAACCTCTTCACGGAAAGTTGGGGGATAAGGGAAAAATAAATATTGAAAAAGAGCATAGGAAGCTCCATAATTGAGTTTGCGACAAACAAAGATGGAGAGAAACAACCTATGCTCTATTTAGAAGATATCAAAATCAGCTTTAAACGTCAAGGATATGAGGCTATTCAATATGACATGAGCCCTCAAAAAGATCAAGCAGTCCTCATGATGAAAAGCACACAGCAGAGTCAACACAAGGTTTGCCCCAGATGCAGCACCGGCAAGCTGGAAGGTTTCAATAACAAGATAAAAGTCGCAAAACGTATAGGCTATGGTTACCGTGATGAGGATTACTTCTTTACTCTTATCCGCTACTTATCTTTACCTTCTGTCCGTAATCCATCCCCAACTTTCCGTGAAGAACCAATTATTTTATGGCTCTTGCCGGGACTCCGACGGCAGTGCAGCCGGACGGAATATCGCCGACAACGCACGCTCCTGCGCCGATGACAGTGTTTTTCCCGATTTTTTGTCCGGGGATCACGCTTGAATTCATTCCAAGCTCGCAGCACTCGTCAACCATACTGTTGCCTGCAACGACTGCTCCGACGAACATTACGCCGAAGTCGCCGATGACAGAATCGTGGCCGACTGCGCTTCGATCAACCATGGCGACATGGCTGCCGATTTTCGTATTGATGTTCACCATTGTATTTGTGCAAAGTATGCTTCCTTCGCCGATCTCGGCAGAGTCGTGGCAAATCGCAGTCGGGTCGACGATCGTGGCAAACTTTACATTTTCAAAAGATGAAACCCTGCCGACAAGCTCTTTTCTTTTCTTTGCATTACAGACAGCGCAGACGGTGTAAACATCGCCAAGCTTTGAAAGCTCGTCCACGCTTCCGAGGACTTTGACGCCGTCGATCGTTTCTCCGTGACGGCTTGCGTCATCATCGACGAAACCCAGAACATTGAACTCAGCCTTTTTTTCATTGATCCTGCCGATTATCCAGTTGACTTCTCTTGCAAAGCTGCCGCAGCCGATTATGACGATATTTTTCATCTTCTCACTTCCGTTCATTGCTGACGATGTAAAATTTATAATGTTAAAAATTATTTCACGCTTGCGCTTTTTTCTTTCTGAATGACATCATGCGCTCCGCCTTCAACGATACTCGTTGCCGAAACAAGCGTCAGCTTTGCTTTCTGCTGAAGCTCTTCAATAGACAAAGCTCCGCAGTTGCACATGGTAGATCTTACCTTTGCAAGAGAAAGTCCTACATTGTCTTTCAGGCTTCCTGCGTACGGCACATAGGAGTCGACACCCTCTTCAAACGAAAGCTTTTTGTCTCCGCCAAGGTCATATCTCTGCCAGTTTCTCGCTCTGGCTGAACCTTCGCCCCAATATTCCTTATAATATGTGCCGTTAAGGCTGACTTTGTTGGACGGGCTTTCGTCAAATCTTGCGAAATATCTTCCGAGCATTACGAAATCCGCGCCCATTGCAAGAGCAAGGGTAATGTGGTGATCGTAAACTATGCCTCCGTCGGAGCAAACGGGAATATAAACGCCCGTCTCTTCAAAATATCTGTCTCTCTCTTCGCAAACCTCCATCAGCGCAGTCGCCTGACCTCTGCCGATACCCTTTGTCTCACGGGTGATACAGATCGAGCCGCCGCCGATTCCGACTTTGATGAAATCCGCACCGCACTCGGCAAGGAATCTGAAACCGTCTGCGTCAACAACATTGCCTGCTCCGACTTTGACTTTGTCTCCGTAGTTTGACCTGATCCACGCTATAGTGAGCTTTTGCCACTCAGAAAATCCCTCGGACGAGTCGATACACAAAACATCCGCTCCTGCTTCGATAAGCGCGGGGACTCTTTGAGCATAATCTCTTGTGTTGATACCTGCGCCGACAACATATCTTTTATGGTCGTCAAGAAGCTCGTTTGGATTCTGCTTATGGGAATCATAGTCCTTTCTGAAAACAAGATAGCAGAGCTTTTTGTTGTCGTCGATTATCGGAAGGGAATTGAGCTTATGCTCCCAGATGATATCGTTGGCTTCCTTAAGTGTCGTTCCTTCTTTTGCCCAGATAAGCTTGTCA
>JAFSTS010000222.1 GCA_017445685.1 Clostridia bacterium
ACCAGTATTATCTTCAGAATCTGCGCACTCTTCAGGAGGCTTTTCAGTCTAAGAAGGTGCTTGAAGCAAAGGCGGTGAAATGTGACGCGAGCCACAATCTCCATGTTGCGCTTGGTGAGATAAAAGGAATCATTCCTCGTGAAAACGGCGCTCTTGGGCTTGACGACGGCAGCGTAAGGGATATTGCGGTCATTTCAAAAGTCAACAAACCGGTCACCTTTGTTATAGACAGATTTGAGCAGTCTCAGGACGGCTCAACTGTTGCCATACTCAACAGAAAAGCAGTTCAGCAAAGGTGCATGGACGAATATCTTTCGTCACTAAATAACGGCGACATTATTGACGCCAAGGTATGCCGAATGGAGCCGTTCGGAGTATTTGCCGATATCGGCGCAGGGATCAGCGCGCTGCTCCCGATAGACAGCATATCCGTCTCCAGAATACCTCATCCGTCGGCGAGATTTTCTCAGAATCAGACTATAAAAGCAATTGTCAAATGCCGCGATGAACTCGGAAGAATAGTTCTGACGCACAAAGAACTTCTCGGATCGTGGGAGGAAAACTGCGCCTCTTTCAGCGTCGGAGACACTGTGCCGGGAACAGTCAGGTCGATTGAAAAATACGGGATCTTCGTTGAGCTTGCGCCAAATCTTGCAGGACTTGCCGAATACACGGAAAACGCGATATGCGACAGAAGCGTGAGCGTTTACATAAAAAGCATAATTCCCGAAAGAATGAAGATAAAGCTTATCATCGTAGACTCCTTTGAGACTGAACGCGGAGAAACGGAAATGAAATATTTTTTTCGGGAAAACCATATTTCTTATTGGCGATATTCTCCCGAAATATGCGAAAAAACGATAGAGACATCTTTTTGATTTTTAAAACTACTGACAAGATAAATAATGAGATGATCATGCAATAAAACACGATCATCTCATTTCATCTTTTATATATTATTATATTTTCTTTTTGCAAAATTCAGCCATGCAGCAGTTTTCACAGCTTGCTTTTCTCGCGCTGCAAACGGCTCTGCCGTGAAGAACTGCCCTGTGACAAAAATCGTTGCTTTCTTCGGGCGGAAGCAGCTCTTTAAGCTGCATTTCGATTTTTAAAGGATCTTTCGTTTCGACAAGACCGAGACGGTTTGAGATCCTTATCAGATGTGTGTCGCACACGACGGCAGGTTTGTGGTAAACATCGCCGCAAATAAGATTAGCTGTTTTTCTTCCGACACCGGGCAGGGTAACAAGATCGTCAATATTATCCGGTACAGTTGAATCAAAATCCGAAATTATTTTCCTTGCCATGTTGACGATGTCGCCTGCTTTCATTTTGTAAAAGCCGCACGAGCGGTTGATATCTTCAACATCGGAAATATCGGCGGCGGCATAGTCTTCAAGCGTTTTGTATTTTTCAAAAAGAGCAGGTGTGACGAGATTGACTCTCGCGTCAGTGCATTGAGCGGAAAGTCTTGTCGCCACAAGAAGCTCAAACGGGTTTGAAGACACAAGAGAGCAGATCGCGTCGGGATATTCCTTTTTAAGAGAGTCAACAGCTTTTAAAGCAATTTCTTTTTTTGTCATATTTAACATGAAGTCGCATTAAGCTCCAAACAATTTTTTTTGCAAGCCTCTTTTTTCAACAGTAAAATAAAGGATCGTGCCCGCAACAATCATTACGACCAGTTCTCCAAGCGCAACAAGACCGCCGTTTACCAAAAAACCAACGGGCTCAAACGGACCGTCGATAAAGAAATACTCGATTTCCCAACCGACTATTAAGCCGTTCCACAACGCAGGCATGAGCATTGCAGGCAGAGGATAGCTGAAAACCTTGACTTTACGCAAAAGCCAAATGCAGAGCGTGGCGCAAAGCGTGGCGATCGAGCCGAAGATCATGTCAAGAGGCAGACCTTGTCCGATGCTGTAGAGATTCGCAATCACACAACCGAGCGTCAGACCCGGAATAGCGGCAGGGGTAAAAAGGGCAAACACATTGAGCGCCTCTGAGACCCGAAATTGCACAGCGGCAGTCGTGCTGCCCGGCAAAAGAAGCCCTTGAGCGTAAGTCAGCGCCGCATACAGCGCGGCAATGATTGCTGTTTCGGCGATGAATCTGTTTTTACTTTTCTTATTCATTTGTTCTCCTTAGTTTTGTTTTATAAGCATGGCGCAAATACACAAACTTGCTATTAGCGCCCGCTTAAAGTCAGGATGGTTTCGAACTGACCGGTTTTTAGCTTTTGCAAGCCAACAACAGGAATTATACATCTTTTGAGAGGAAAAATCAAGGTTGAAATAACATATTGTTTGTGATAAAATTGAATTGCAGAAAAGGAGGTATGTTTTATGAAAAAAATTATTTGCGTTTTGCTTGCGCTTATGTGTGTGATTTCTGCTTTCAGCGTGTCGCCAACGATCTTTGCCGCCGACGAAAGCGCCTACAAAGCCGAGTTTACTCTGACTGCGGACAATACAAAAAATATTTCGAAAGACGAAACAATCGTTGTCAGCGTAAAGCTGAAAACAAATTATAAAATCTATGTTGTCGGTCTTCCCGTGATTTACGATTCAACCAAATTTGAACTTCTCGACACGAGCAGCTCGAACATAAAATCGTTTTTGACATTTTACGGTACAATGGCGTCGAGCTATGTCACAAACGGAAACTGGAAATCCCCTGCAGAGCTTTACACCAAACGAAACAGCAACACTTCATACTGGTCACAGTCGTCGGTTATGAACAAATATAAAATCGTTACGGCGACATGGACTGCCGACAGCACAAAGAGCAATACCCCCGTAACGCTCAGCTCCGATACCGTTATTGTTTCTTTTAAGCTCAAGGCAAAAAGCGCTGTTTCCGCCATCACAAACAGCGATATTTTCATATCCGATGACTTCAAAAAGACCTCGTCTTTTGCCGGCGGAGTATGGTATGTCGGCAGGTGCGCAGGCAATTATATTTCCGAAGCAAGCTTTGTCGCAGTCGGTCAGACGCTTACGGCTAAATCGACATTTACTTCTTCAACTCCCGGCAAAACGGTCAATGAATCTATTGACCTTCAGTACAGGTCAAGCGTTGATTTGATGAAGTATCTTGACGGATTTGATTCTTCAAAATGCAGTTTTACAACAAGCGATTCAAGCATAGTTTCCCTTAAAGGCTCGACTGCAACAGGCGAGAAGAGAGGCTCTGCGACAGTCACTGTCACTCAGACGGGATCAAGCAACAAGGCAACGATCAACATCAATGTAAGCTATGCGTGGTGGCAGTGGATAATAAAAATTCTTCTTTTCGGCTGGATCTGGTACTGATCGGCAGCGCCCGCCGGCAAGCTGTGTCAGCGCTTGCCTGACATTTCATTTTCAGCATAGATACAAATCACACCTGATTCCACTTAATCAAAAAGATCCCCAAGCAATTCATTCTGCTTCGGGATCTTGATTATTTTATCAAATCTTTAATAACTTCTCCGGCGATCATCAGTCCGGCAACGGACGGAACGAAGGATATACTGCCCGGCGTCTGCTTTCCCGTTGCGCTGTCAAAAACCTTTTCTTTCAGTTCGACCGGCTCTTCTGTTGAAAACAAAACCTTCAGATGATCTATTCCGAGCTTTCTCAGCTCGCGGCGCATAACTCTTGCAAGCGGACAAACGCTTGTTTTTTTAATATCGTCGATTCTCAGCTTTTCGGGGCAAAGCTTGTTGCCTGTGCCCATGCTGCTGATTATCGGCGTATTGCTTTTCTTGCAGTTTTTTATCAGGCAAAGCTTTGAAGATACCGTATCTATTGCGTCAACGACATAATCGTACTGCGTGAAATCAAACATATCTTCATTTTCTTTTCCGTAGAAAACATTTTCGCTTATGACATCTGCGTGGGGATTGATTTGCAAAATGCGCTCTTTCATAACCTGCGTTTTGTCAAGACCGATGGTGCTTTCAAGGGCGATAAGCTGCCTGTTGATGTTGGATACGCTTACTGTGTCGCGGTCAACCAGAGTCAGCGAGCCTACGCCGGCTCTCGCCAGAGCTTCGCAAACAAAAGATCCTACGCCGCCGATTCCGAAGACAATAACGCGCGATGACTGAAGTTTTTTTACATTATCTTCGCCGATGAGATACTTTTCACGCAAAAATCTTTCGTCCATTATTTTTCCTCGTAAACTGCTCTGCTGCCGCCGATAAACTTAGGTCTTGTCCTTGCGCAGATAATATTTGCCTGTCCGATGTTTTTGGTTTTCAATCTTACAGGAACCGCAACGTCTTTCAGGTGCATTCCAATCAGCGTCTCGCCGATATCGATCCCCGCGTCGGCTTTGATATGTTCAACTGCAACAGGATTTTCAAAATTCTGAAAAGCTGTCGTAGCAAAAGAGCCGCCTGCTTTTGGCTGTGGGACGACATTGACGACCTCAAGATTCTTCTTTTCGGCAAGCTCTTTTTCGATTATCACAGCCCTGTTAAGATGCTCGCAGCACTGGCAGGCAAGATAAATGCCCTTTTCTTTCAAAAGCGGATAAACAGCCGAGAAAACAGCCTGAGCCGCTTCAAGACTTGAATTTTTGCCGATCGTTCCGCCAACGATCTCGCTTGAAGAGCAGCCGACAACAAGTGTGTCGCCGCTTTTCAATCCGGCTGCTTCAATAAGCTCGGAAAAAGCCTGAAAACATTCCTCTTTGATTTTTTCCATCATGATTTTGCGCCTTCTTTTTTGATTATCTTTTACAACAGAAATGATACCATTTTAAAGCCGTTATGTCAACTGCGGCGAGCAAATCGCTGCTTCAAAAAACAGCCCTGTTTTTTTGCCAGATTATTGACATAAGGGCGCGTGTATATTATAATTAGTAACTGGATTTGATTTATAAAACGGAGGTATTTTTCAAATGGTTAAAGCAATTGTCGGAGCCAACTGGGGCGACGAAGGCAAAGGTAAAATAACTGATATGTTTGCAGGAGACGCAGACATCGTAATCAGATTCCAGGGCGGCGCAAATGCCGGTCATACGATAATCAATAATTACGGCAAATTTGCCCTTCACCTTTTGCCGTCGGGAGTATGCAGCCCGAACACGCTCAACATCATCGGCAACGGAGTCGCTTTTGATGTGAAGAAGTTCAAAGCGGAGCTTGAATCCGTTGTAGCCGCAGGAGTTCCGATGCCGAAGATCCTCGTTTCCGAAAGAGCGCAGATACTTATGCCGTATCATATCATGCTTGACGAATATGAGGAAATGCGTCTTGCCGACAAACAGTTCGGCTCGACAAAATCAGGAATCGCTCCGTTTTATTCAGACAAATATGCAAAAATCGGTTTCCAGGTGTG
>JAFSTS010000223.1 GCA_017445685.1 Clostridia bacterium
CGATCATTTTTCAGAAAGGATCGACACTGAATTTAACTACACCGACGAGGGAGTACATTATTTTGAATACGCTGTTCACTGCAGCGCAGGAGAAGCCGACATAGCTCTTTTGACAAGAGAAGCCGCCGCCTTCAACATCCGACCTGTTGCAGTTCCGATGAGCTACCATAAAGGCTCTTTGCCTCAGCAAAATTCCTTTGTTGATATAAATACCGAAAACATTATTGTAACGGCAATTAAATTCTGCGAAGACAAAAGCGGCGATATAATAATCCGTCTTTATGAAACAGAAGGCAAAGATACGGTTTTTTCAGTCAGATATATTCCTTTGGATATCTCATTTTCTGCTGAAATAAAGAAAAACGAGATAAAAACATTCCGCTGCAATGCGGAATCAGTAGTCGAAACGAATTTTCTGGAAGGAATAGCAGAATAAAAACCGAAATCTTTTAAATCGGTTGCAATGCGGAGGAAATGTTTATGCTTCTTGGATTTGACATCGGCGGAACAAAATGCGCCGTGGTTTGTGCGCAGGAAACGAGCGGAAATATAGAATTACTTGATAAAAAATCCATACCGACTGATCTTTCTGTTTCGCCTGAAACGATGATAGAAAGGCTTATTGACCTCGCAGATGAAATGATCGACAAAAACGAGGTCACAGCCGTTGGGATATCCTGCGGCAGTCCGCTTGATTCAAAGAGAGGCGTCATTATGTCTCCGCCGAATCTGAAAGGCTGGGACGATGTTCACATCGTCGATATTCTCAAACAGCATTACCATGTGGCAGTACATCTTCAAAACGACGCCAACGCCTGCGCTGTTGCCGAGTGGAAGTTCGGCGCCGGAAGAGGTACTCAAAATATGGTATTTTTAACATTCGGCACAGGGTTTGGCGCAGGACTTATACTTGACGGAAGATTGTACAGCGGCACAAATGACAACGCCGGCGAAATCGGCCATATCAGAGCAGCAGACGACGGCCCTGATGGCTATGGCAAAAGAGGATCGTTTGAAGGCTTTTGCAGCGGAGGCGGAATCGCGCAGCTTGGAAAAATCTATGCAAAACAAGCCATGGAATCCGGAGTTGTTCCATCTTATGCCAACGGTGAAATTACGGCAAAAACAATTGCCGACAGCGCAAATGCAGGCGACAAAACTGCAATCGAAGTTTACAAAACAAGCGGCGAAATGCTCGGCAAGTGTCTGTCTTTGATAATAGATTTACTTAACCCGGAAAAGATCGTTATAGGAAGCATTTTTGCAAGATCGAAAAATCTGCTTTGGGAATATGCAAAAGAGGTAATCGACAGAGAAGCACTGAGCACATCAGCAGGCGTCTGCGAAGTAGTATCAGCTCAGCTCGGAGAACAAATCGGAGACTATGCCTCAATCGGAGTGGCACTTTTGAAAGAATAGTTATTTTGTGTTTTACTATACTGAAAGGTGATATAAAGTTTATGGAAGATTTATTAAACCGATACCCTATGCTCTCTTCATGCGCGGAAAAAATTGACGAGGCAAAAGACCTGATAATTGACGCTTACAAAAACGGCAGTAAACTGCTTCTTTGCGGAAACGGCGGAAGCTGTGCCGATTGTGAGCATATTGTCGGTGAACTGATGAAAGGTTTTATGCTGAAAAGACCGATCGGAGAAAAACTGAAGCAAAGTATGAAAGAAAAAAACTGCAATTTGAGCGACGATGTTCTTTCCAAGCTGCAGCTTGCATTGCCTGCTGTTTCGCTTCCCGGAGCGGTTGGTTTAAATTCGGCATTCTGCAACGATGTTGATCCGATGCTTATCTATGCACAGGGCGTTATGGGGCTTGGAAAAGAAAACGATGTTCTTGTGTGTATCAGCACTTCGGGAAATTCAAAAAATTGCGTTGCTGCTGCGGAAGTTGCAAAAGGTCTGGGGCTAAAAGTTGTTGCTCTTACAGGTCAGTCAGGTGGAAAACTCAAAGAAATAGCAGATGTCTGCATCTGTGCGCCCGAAACTGAGACATATAAAGTTCAGGAATACCATCTCCCGATTTATCATTACATTTGCGCGTCTATTGAAAGTTTCTTTTTTAGAGAAAATCCTTAAGCATAACACACATATACGAACCCGATTTTAGCGGTCGAATTTAGTGTTATGCTTTGTTAAAATACTCGGAAATCCGTCAGGATTTCCTGCG
>JAFSTS010000224.1 GCA_017445685.1 Clostridia bacterium
AACAGTCGAGGAAACCACGACAGAAGCTGCCGAGACGGAAACTGTCACTATCGCTGAGATCGTCGATATTGAAAACGATTCGACTTACCCGGACATCAGTTCCTCTGCAACTGTTGAGCCTTCCTCCTCCGACAACAGCGGTCTGAGAACAAGGATCCTCATTATCACTGCGGCAGTTATCCTCGTTATCATCATCGCGGCGATCATTATCTACAAGCTTCTCACTTCAAAAAACAACGACGATTACCCTATGGATTTCTATCCTGAAGACAATTTCGAAGCTAACCCCAACGATGAATTGCCGGAATACAATTTCAACGATGTTGACGAAGATGACGGCAAAACTGTTGACGCGTCAGGTGAAGAATTTGATTCTTCTTTCATCAACGAAAACCCGGATGAATCTTCTGACGACACATTTCTTCTGTAAACAAAACCGAAAAAAATGCGGTATCGGAAATTTCCGGTACCACTTTTTTTGTGCGTATTTATCTAATCAAATCTCTTTCAGATATCTTTTCAGGGCGTCTTTCCACGAAGGAAGTCTGCTGAATCCAGCTTCATCAAGGCTCGACTTTGAAAGCCTTGAATTTTTCGGTCTGCTTGCCTTAACGGGATACTGCTCGGTCGTGATATGATTCACCTTTGAGTCAACTGACGCAAGAGAAAAAATCTCCTCGCAAAATTCCGCCCAGGAACAAACGCCTTCATTTGTCGCATGGTAAACGCCGTATTTGTCAGTCACGATCATGTCGCACAGAAGCTTTGACAGATCGTAAGTATATGTTGGCGATCCGATCTGGTCTGCAACGACATTAACAACGCTGTTTTGACTGCCGACTCTTATCATCGTTTTGACAAAATTTCCGCCGTTTTTCCCGAACACCCACGATGTTCTGACGATAAAATGCCTTTTGCAGTTATCCAGCACTGCCTGCTCTCCCAAAAGTTTAGTTCTGCCGTAAACATTCCAGGGATTTTTTTCGGCATCTGTTTCAAGATAATTTTCCGTACTGTCGCCAAACACATAGTCCGTGCTGATATAGACCATCTTAGCTCCGATTTTTTCGGCGCACGAGGCAATGTTTTCCGTGCCGTCGACATTGACCGAGCGGCATTTTTCTTCGTCCTCCTCGGCTTTGTCAACCGCAGTGTAGGCCGCGCAATGGACGATAGCGTCGGGCAGATAATTTTCAATAAATTCGTGCGTCTGTTTCCTGTTTGTGATGTCAAAGTCATCAACATCGGCTCCGAGACACTCGATATTTCTCTCTTTCAGCTCACGAACAACATCGTATCCGAGCTGACCGTTTACTCCCGTTACAAGAACTTTCATAAATTGACTGCGCCCCTTATCAGAAAGAAAAAGCTGTTTCATTATTATAGTCAAAGAAAATATCGCTGTCTGCAAAGAGCGGAGCTTTGATATCCTTTTCGCTCAAGGTCAGGTCATAGTTGCCCCAGTCGATTGCAAAAGCAGGATCGTCGAAACGAACGCTTCGGTCATTTTCGGGGCTGTAAAACTTGTCGACCTTGTAGCTGAGGATGACATCATCCGTCAAGGACACAAAGCCGTGCAAAAAACCTGCCGGAACATAGAGCATTCTGTTGTTTTGCGAAGACAATTCAACAATGATATGCTTCATAAATGTGGGAGATCCATGCCTGATATCAACGATAACATCATTGACTGCTCCCTGAATACAGGAAACAAGCTTGACCTGCGCGTCGGGATTTTTCTGACAGTGAAGTCCCCTCAAAGTACCTTTTTTTGCAGAGAACGATTTGTTGTCCTGAACGAAAATATCGGTGATCCCGATTTCCTCAAAAGCTTTCTTGTTGTAGCTTTCGCAAAACCATCCTCTGTTGTCGCCGAAGACCTTCGGCATTACAATAAAAGCGTCCTTTAGCTCTGTCTTTATCAGTTCCATATTACTTTTCAGCCTTTCTGCCGCAAGGGTTATAATCAAGCTTAGGCTCTTATTCGGCGTTATCTTCGCCGTCAAGGCCCCAATGCGGTCTTGCGCCGGGAATGTCGGAATAGAGTATCTTGCCTTCGGCAACCCTCATAAGATGCTGACCGTATGGGGATTTTCCGTATTTTTCGGCAGCTTCAAGCAATTTTTTCTTCCCGATCCAGCGCATATTGTAAGCGATCTCTTCCGGAGAAGAAATTTTGATGCCCTGAAGCTCCTCGATAGTTTTTATAAAATTGCCTGCGTCGTAAAGAGCGCTGACAGTTCCCGTGTCAAGCCAGGCAAAACCTCGTCCCATCGTCTTTACATCAAGCATACCCTGCTTGAGATAAATATTGTTTATATCAGTGATCTCGTATTCGCCCCTTGCGCTCTTTTTGAGCCCTTTGGCATATTCGACGACCTTGTTGTCATAAAAATATAGTCCCGTAACGGCATAGTTGGACTTAGGACTGGCAGGTTTTTCCTCAATGGAAATAGCCATGCCCTTTTTGTCAAATTCAACAACGCCGAAATCCTGCGGATTTGTCACTGAATAGCCGAAAACAGTCGCGCCCTCCTGCTTGTGAGCCGCCTGCCTGAGCAGATGTCCGAGCCCGCTGCCGTAAAAAATATTGTCGCCGAGAACCATTGCAACATTGTCGCTTCCGATAAAATCCTCTGCGATTATGAAAGCCTGCGCAAGTCCTTCGGGTTTTTCCTGAACGGCATATTTCAATTTGAGTCCGAACTGTTTTCCGTCGCCGAGAAGCGTTTCAAATTTCGGAGTGTCCTCTGCGGTTGAGATTATCAGAATTTCTCTGATACCTGCAAGCATAAGCGTGGACAGCGGATAATATATCATCGGTTTGTCGTAAACCGGCAAAAGCTGTTTACTCGTTACCATAGTCAAAGGATAGAGTCTGGTGCCGGAGCCGCCGGCAAGAATTATTCCTTTCATTTCTCTTACCCCGTATTTTCAAAATTATCGACTTATTTGCTGAATTATATTATAAATCTTTTTTTGGTAATAGTCAATATTTGATACAAATATTCCCTGATTTGAGTTATCGCGTCAATAGTGTTGACAACAGGCTTTGTAAAATGGTAAAATTAAGAGTAAAATTGTTTTTAGCAAATCACTCTGATTTGCTGTCAAAAAGGCTGTGATTTCTTTGAAAAAGAGGTACCCTCTTGCCGTCGTCGGCGCAGGAGCTTCAGGTCTTGCCGCCGCGATAACTCACAAAACCGAATACCCGGCGGACGATGTGCTTCTTTTGGAAAAAATGCAGCGCGTGGGGAAGAAGATACTTGCAACCGGCAACGGCAGATGCAACCTTACAAATCTCGGCGCCGGTGCAAACGATTACAACGCTCCTGATTTTGCTTTACCTGCCATGAACGAATTTCCCCCAAAAAGCAATATCGAATTTTTCAAAACGATCGGACTTTTTACAACCGCCGACAGCGAAGGCAGAGTGTATCCCTACAGTTTCAACGCTTCGTCTGTCCTCAATTGCCTGAGAAACGAGTGCAAACGGCTCGGAATCGACATTGTTACGGACTATGCAGTCAAAAACATCAAAAAACAAAACGGCTCCTTTTTAATAAACGACGAATACGAATCACAAAAGCTTATAATTGCCTGCGGCGGAAAATCATCGAGCGCGCACGGCTCTGACGGCAGCGGCTACAGGCTGCTTGAGGAAATGGGTCATTCTATTGTCAAACCAAAGCCGTCGCTTGTTCAGGTCTGCACCGACAGCCGTGTTGTCAAAAAGCTTAAGGGTATTCGCGTCAGGGGCAAACTGACTCTCGAAAAACGCGGAAAAATCCTCGGCAAAAGCCACGGGGAGATACTATTTACCGACTACGGTATTTCGGGCATTGCAGCACTTGACATAAGCTGCTTTATTGCAAGAGAAAGAGATTTTTCCGATTTAAAAATCAAGGTCGATATGGCTGTGGACTACTCCGAAAAGGAGCTTTGCGACTACATTTTTTATAAACGCAAAACCGATCCCCTATCCCCTTGCGAGAATGCGCTGTCGTTCCTGCTGCCGCAGAAGGTGAGCGAAGTTTTTGTCAGGGAATGCGAAATTGATTCTCAAAAGAATTTAAAAAATCTTAAAGAAGACGAAGCGCTAAAGCTTGTGCAGAAAGTTAAATCGTTTACTCTTGCCGTTCAGGGCACGAAAGGCTTCGATTTTTCGCAGGTCACCTGCGGCGGAGCCGACACAGGAGAATTTGACGCTCATACGCTTGAATCGAAAAAGGTCAAAAATCTATACTGCTGCGGCGAAGTGCTTGACATAGACTCAAAATGCGGCGGCTACAATCTGCAATGGGCATGGAGCTCAGGCAGACTTGCCGGACTTTGCAGATAAGGAAAGGAAAAAAATATGAAAAAATCTGTTTTACTCTGCCTTTGCGCTGTTATCGTTTTTGCTTTTAGTTCCTGCAAGACGAATAACGACGGCTCGTACAAAGAGGTCGACGATTACAAAAAAGCCTCGTCTGACGGCTATACGATCAAGTATGACGACAATATTTTAGAGTTTGTTAAAACCGATGATTTTGATTA
>JAFSTS010000225.1 GCA_017445685.1 Clostridia bacterium
AAAGAAACGAAAAGTATTCGGGCGTATACAGCTACAAGGTTTTTCCCGTGATTTTTATCATTTTGCTTTTTTCGAGCTGGATCGTGTGCATTTATGTCAATGTAGCTCTCGGACCGTTTTTTGTTGAAAAGCAGAATTGGTTTATGCTGGTGCTCGGCTCGGCTGTAATGTATCTTGCAAATTTCGTTACTGCTTTGAATAAAGACAATGTTGTTCTTAAAAAGCTCTCGATCAAAATCAAAAACGAGTATGTATTTAAGACAACGCTTCGTATCGCGCTTTATGCGATCGGTCTTGAGGGATATCTGATAATTCTTTGCGGCGCTATCGGATTTTTCTATAACAGGCATTTGTCCGTAGCTCTTGCGCTGATGTCGCTTGCAGTATTTTTTGTTGCAATAATTGCGGTTTATCTTGCATACGCAAAGATGATCGTCATACGCAAATCAAAAACAAAGGAAACGAAACAGGGAAAAATCCGACAATAAATCATTCATCAAAAACTCTCCGCTTAGTGCAGGGAGTTTTTTTGTTCTAAATAAGCATTTCTCCGCATAACAATTTACAAATGAATGTGAATTGAAATACGGAGGAATATTTATGACAAATACAAGCATTTACCGCGACATCGCCAGCCGCACTAACGGCGACATTTACATAGGAGTAGTCGGACCGGTCAGAACGGGAAAAAGCACCTTTATCAAAAAGTTTATGGATACGCTTGTTATTCCGAATATATCCGACGCTTCCATGAGGGAAAGGGCTACGGACGAACTGCCCCAGAGCGCGGCAGGCAGAACGATAATGACGACTGAGCCCAAGTTTATCCCGGAGGACGCGGTAGATGTCAATATTGAAGACAAGGCGTTTATGAAGGTCAGGATGATAGACTGCGTTGGGTATATCGTTCCGTCATCTCTTGGATATATCGAAGATGATCAGCCGAGAATGGTCAAGACTCCGTGGTATGAAAAAGAAATACCTTTTAACCTTGCTGCAGAGATCGGAACGCAAAAGGTTATCAGCGAACATTCCACCATAGGACTTGTGGTGACGACCGACGGGAGCATAGGGGAGATACCGAGGGAAGAATATGCCGAGGTTGAAAAAAGAGTCGTCAGCGAACTTAAAGAGCTTGAAAAACCGTTTGTTGTGCTTCTCAACTGTGCAGACCCCGAAAGCGATGAGGCAAGAGAGCTTGCAACAAAAATGAGTGAAGAATACGGCGTCACAGTGCTTCCCGTAAATTGCATGGAGCTTACTCAAAACGAAATTACAGACATTCTCAAAAGCGTACTTTTTGAGTTTCCTATCAAGAAAGTGTCTGTCGATCTTCCGGCATGGCTCAACAGCCTTGAAAAAGATCACTGGCTGAGAAAAAGTATATACGACTGCATAAAGGAAAACTCAAAATCCCTTGAAACTGTCAGCGACATTTATTCCCTTGCGCCGAAGATCGCAGAATGTGAATATATCGAAGACGCTGAGACGGTCAGCTTTGACTTGTCTGAGGGCAGCGCGGTGATTCGCCCGAAGCTCAAAGACGGCTTGTTTATGCAGATCCTTTCCGAAAAAACAGGTCTTGAGATAGAAGACGAAGCCGATCTGATGAATCACCTGACAAATCTTGCGCAGATACAGGAAAAATATCAGTCTATTAAAGGCGCTCTTGATGAGGTTGAGGCAACAGGTTACGGGATAGTGACGCCGACTTTGTCACAGCTTACCCTTGAAGAGCCTGAAATCATGAAACAGGGCGGAAGATACGGAGTCCGTCTGAGAGCGTCAGCTCCTTCTATCCACATGATGAAAGCTAATATCACAACGGAGGTAGCTCCGATCGTTGGCTCGGAAAGCCAGTCGGAAGAACTTGTGAATTATCTTCTTGAGGAATTTGAAGAAGACCCGTCAAAGATCTGGGAATCAAATATATTCGGAAAATCTCTAAACGAGCTTGTAAACGACGGACTTCACAATAAGCTGTACAGAATGCCTGCCGATGCGAGAATGAGACTTCAGGAGACTCTCGAAAGGGTCATAAACGAAGGCTGCAACGGCTTAATATGTATAATACTGTAAAATAAAACAATTTATCTGCCTGCTTCATTTTTTGAGGCAGGTTTTTTGTTTTACAACTTATATGAATCAGATAAAAATTTTTTTAAAAAAACGTCAATTCCCAAAGTAAATTCCACAGTAGGACGAGGGGCGGAAAACAGTGTGGGAAAAGCGGAAATTAGACCGGGAATCTGGTGAAAAGGCAAATAAAAATGGGAAAACAGAGGTTCAAAACGAAAAGAAAGCAAAGGGAACCACAGTCCGGGAAGGGATTTCCCAGACTAAATTCAGGTAGGTGTGGAATTTAGTTAT
>JAFSTS010000226.1 GCA_017445685.1 Clostridia bacterium
TCAATAAAGGCGTATGGAGCGAAAATACTTTTCTCAATTTTGAAAAAGCCGCAGGCAGACAGTCCAAAATTTCATCAAGCGGCAACCGTCAGATCGAGGTCATAAGCGTAGACAGCCTCAAGGAAGATTTTTCGTTTATCAAAATGGATGTTGAGGGCAGCGAAAAGAAAGCGCTGCTCGGCGCAGAAAAAACGATCAGGAAAAACCTGCCAAAGCTCTATGTCTGCGCATATCATCGCAACGAGGATATTTTCGAGCTTCCGCTTCTGATAAATTCTTTCGATGAAAGATATGAATTTTATTTCAGACAGCACAAATATATTCCCGCATGGGAAAGCAATTTTTACGCTGTTGCAAAATAATCTTTTTATTTAATATAAAACAAGCAGTTTGATGTAAAAAAAATAACAGACGCCAAACAACTATTGCTGCGCATCTGTTAATTCAAAATATTTTTTAACTTTTTCCCGATCAAGATTGAGCTGAGAAATCAGCGCTTCTTTGTTCGGGAATTTTATTTCTTCTCTGAGGAAAGTGTAAAGCTTCACTTCGATATTTTCGCCGTAAAGCTCACGATCAAGTCCGAAAAGATGTGTTTCGGCGCGAACTTCGCCGTTGTCGAAGGTCGGTCTTGTGCCGATATCCGTAAAGCCGAAATACTCTTTTCCCTCGATCACGCAAGACGAAGCATAAACGCCGATTTTCGGCACAACCATATTTTTTTCAAAATACTGATTCGCCGTCGGAAAACCGAGCTTCTTACCGTTGGAAGCACCAAAGAAAACCTTGCCGTCAAAGGAAAATTCTCTGCCGAGCATTTTGTTTGCAAGAACAATATTTCCTTCTGAAATAAGCCGCCTTATTTCGCTGGAGCTCACGGGAACCCCGTTTGAAACGACCTTGTCCGCGACGGAAACAATCACGCCGTTTTTTTTGCATATCTTTTCAAGCGTTTTGCAGTTGCCGGAGGAATTTTTCCCGAAGTGATAATTGTAGCCGCATAAAACGGCTCCTGCATTTAATCTTTTTATAATTATCTCTTCGACAAATTCTTCGGCAGACATATCCTTAACATCGGGAAAGTCAATTTCAAAAATTTTCAAACCTGCTTTTTCTATAAGCTCATTTCGCTTTTTATATGAGGTGAGAAGCGAAGTTTTTTTGCCGAAACACTCCTGAGGATGACGCTTGAACAAAAGCGCCGTCGGGATGAAACCGTATTCACTTTTGAAACCCAGCGCTCTTTCAAGCACGGCGGCATGACCGATATGTACTCCGTCAAAGCTTCCCAGAGCAACCGCCGTTTTTTTATTCGACATATTGATTTTACCTCTCGTTGAATATCCGCTTCGGCTTAAGCTCATTTTTTTCGTTATCCGCCAGACCGATCCCCAGAAATTCGTTTTCAGGAGAATACACCCGAACAAAACCGTCGTCAAGCTTTTTTCTCAATCTGTCCAGCGACAGCTCGCCGCCGTTTGAAAACCTGACGCTCTGCGGCGCAGTGACGCTCAGCGCAGGATAATCCTCCAGCACTTTGTCGGTCGGAATCAGAATTTCGGATATTCTTCCGTCTTTAAAATATTTTTCAACCTCGTCCAGACTATAGCATTTATCAAATCCGTTGGCTTTTGTCCTCACGAGCTTTTTCAGCGTTGCGCAGCTTGAAAGGCTCTCGCCGATATCCCTTGCAAGAGATCTGATATATGTGCCGCAGGAGCAATCGACTGAAACGGAAAGCTCCTGATTTTTTTCATCAAAGCTGACGATTTCGATTTTATCTATCCTGACAGTGCGTTCCTGTCTTTCGACTTCTATTCCCTGCCTTGCAAGATCATACAGACGAACTCCGTCTTTTTTTATTGCAGAATACATCGGCGGAATTTGCTTGATCTCACCGAGAAAACTTTTCAAAACTTCTTCAATTTCTTCAAGCGTTATGCTCGTTTTTTCCTGCTTTATTACATTTCCCGTTATATCAAGCGTGTCGGTCAGAACGCCGAACTTGATAACTGCGAAATAGCTTTTGTCATGACTTGGGATAAGCTCGATAAACCTTGTCGCGCCTCCGAGAGCCACGGTCAGAACACCCGTTGCCATCGGGTCGAGCGTGCCGGTATGACCGATTTTCTTTTCGGAGAGAATAAATCTCATTTTTTTCAGAGCCGAAAACGAAGTCATGTTTTCGCTTTTGTCAATACAAATAAACCCCGTCATCAGATTTCTCCTTAAATACGAACCCGATTTTTAGCGGTCGAATTTTGTGTTACGCTTAAGCATAACGCATACATACGAACTCGCCTGAAACGGCGTGTTTTTGGCATTATGTTGCTTGTCGTCCTTGTCGGGCGGCAGCCCGCCTTCGTCCTCCGCACAAAATCCTGTTCAAAAACGCCCTCGTTTCAGGTCGCAGAATTTTATCGGAAGACGAATTTGGGGTTAAGCTGAGGAGAATCGAACCACAACCGCCCCTCAACAGCAATATTTGGCTATTTTACCCTTCTCGTCCTCGCAATGCGTCAGCATTGCTTCGTCCTCGGCAGGCAAAATATCTTAAA
>JAFSTS010000227.1 GCA_017445685.1 Clostridia bacterium
AATTTTTTAATATAGTATATAATGTTTCCCAGTAAATTACGAAAGAGGTTTTGAAAGTGGCAGATAACAAAAAAATGGTTGAAGAGATCACCTCTATGGAGGAAGACTTTGCCAAATGGTACACAGATGTAGTCAAGAAAGCCGAGCTGGCTTCCTATTCCTGCGTCAGAGGCTGCATGGTCGTAAGACCTTATGGTACGGCGCTGTGGGAAAATATAAAAAATGAGCTTGATTCGAGATTCAAGGCTTTGGGACATGAAAATGTAATGATGCCGATGTTTATTCCCGAAAGTCTTCTCCAGAAAGAAAAGGATCATGTCGAAGGCTTTGCGCCTGAGGTTGCGTGGATAACACAGGGCGGCGACGAGCAGCTTACAGAAAGGCTCTGTGTCAGACCGACCTCGGAAACGCTGTTTTGCGATCACTATGCGCAGGTGATCCATTCATACCGCGATCTGCCTAAGCTTTATAATCAGTGGTGTTCAGTCGTTCGATGGGAAAAGACGACAAGACCGTTTTTGCGCACGATGGAATTTTTCTGGCAGGAAGGTCACACCATGCACGAAACCGCCGAAGAAGCCATTGAAGAGACAGAGAGAATGCTCAATGTTTACGCCGACTTCTGTGAAAAATGTCTTGCAATTCCTGTCGTAAAAGGCAAAAAGACAGACAAGGAAAAATTTGCCGGCGCTGAATCTACATATACTATCGAGGCTCTCATGCACGACGGAAAAGCTCTCCAGAGCGGCACAAGCCACTATTTCGGAGACGGTTTTTCAAGAGCTTTTGATATCGAGTTTACCGGCAGAGACAACACTTTGCAGTATCCTTTCCAGACCTCGTGGGGAATGTCGACGAGGATCATAGGCGCAGTTATCATGACTCACGGCGACGACAACGGTCTTGTTCTGCCGCCTGCTGTAGCTCCCACGCAGGTAGTTGTTATTCCGATTGCCGCTCACAAAGAGGGTGTAATGGAAAAAGCAGCGGAGCTGACGAAGAAAATATCCGCCTTCTGCCGCGCGAAAATCGACGACAGCGACAATTCTGCCGGTTGGAAATTTGCCCAGCACGAGATGAAGGGCGTTCCGCTCAGGCTTGAGATCGGCCCGAAGGATATCGAAAAAAATCAGTGCGTTATCGTGCGCAGAGACAATCGTGAAAAGACTTTCGTTTCCCTTGATGAACTTGACAAAAAGATACCGGAGCTTCTTCAGGATGTTCATGACGGACTTTACGAAAAAGCCTTAAAGCGCCGCAACGAGATGACATACAGCGTGGACAACCTTGACGATATGATCAAATCCGCCGAAGAGCGTCCGGGCTTTATCAAAGCCATGTGGTGCGGAAGCCTTGAATGTGAAGAAAAGCTCAAAGAGGTTGCCGGTGTAACATCAAGATGTATCCCCTTTGAACAGGAAAAAATCAGCGACAAATGCGTCTGCTGCGGCAAAGAAGCAAAAAGTATGCTCTATTGGGGCAAGGCTTATTAAAAAGACAAAATAAAGGCACATTGCAGCGTTAATTTCGCGCAATGTGCCTTTATTCGTTTAACCGTCAACTGTAGATGTTTTTCTATAACGCCCGCCGATTTTACCCTTCAGCTAACGACGATGGCGGAATCGAAAGCGACATTCTGCGTCGCAGACGCTTTCCTGTCAAGTCAGCCGTCAGACGATGATATCAAGCATTTGCATAAGGTCGTCGATCTTGTAGTCGCAAAGGTCGCCGATACCGGCTCTTTCGATATTGCCACCGGAAATTCCAACGCAGGAAAAGCCTGCAAGCTTGATGGAAACAACGCCTGCGGAGCTGTCCTCAATGCCGAGGACTTTGTGGCGTCTTTCAAACGGAATACCGAGACCGACTCTTGCCGTTTCGGCGTAAAGCCACGGGTGAGGCTTGGGAGCAAGCTCGCCGAGAGTGCCTGTCTGACCTTTTCTCAAAGCGTAACCTGCCGTAATGATACTGTCGTAAAATTCCGTCGGATCGCCCATATCGAGCTGTCTGAAAGCCGAGATTATCTCAGGCATTGCCTTTTCGTAAAGTCCGCTTGTGACAAGACCGATCTTTATTCCCTCGCTCTTGACGGCAAGGAGAAAATCTTTAAGATTCGGACTGGGCGTGAAAGCGTCCTGCTTGCCTCTGCCCTTCATGATCTCGTCCATCTCGTAGTTTACGATCTCAAAATAATACTGTCTGGCAAGCTCAAGCGACGCGCCGGGAGCATATTTGTCGATCATATATTGAAGATGTTCGGAAACGGAATGACCCGAAATAAACGGCTCGTCCTCTTTTTCGTATTCAAATGACGGCTTTGAGAGAAGTCTGCCTGTCGTCTGACCGATGACCCACATCCAGAAGCTTTCCGAATGAACTGATGTTCCGTCAAGATCCATCAGAATTGCTTCGGCTTTCTTTTCAAAGCTTGTTTCGTGCATGGGATAAATTGCAGGATATCCCAGACCGCTTTTTACATAGCAAAGTTTTTTGTCCTCAAATTCGATGATGTCAATCTTTTTGTCGTCGGGGGTGAGGATTTTTTTCACCCCGTCCTTGCCGGCTGAGAAAAAATCGCTTTTTGTAATTTCGTTCATTACAGTACCTCGATAGTGTAGATTTTACCTTTTTTGACGCTGACTTTGATACTCTCGCCGTCTTTTTCAAGCTCCTCATTTACTTTGCCGTCAAGTCTTACGCTTCGGGCAGAAGTGAAGTCAAATCCGAGAGTGATTTTGCCGTCGATCGTATGCTCTGTCGGGTTGTAAACTCGGATAAGTATCGTATCGTCGTCGGATCTTGTTACGCTGCTGAGAATGAGATTGTCGCCTTCAACTGAAACGAAGCTCTTTTCAAGCGGGAATACGCCCTCCTGCTTTCCGAACTCGCATACTTTAAGCGGAGTTCTGAACGCCTGAGCTTCGCCGTAGAGGTTTGAGCTTTCCCAGTTGCCCGTGTGCGGCATGAAAGCGTAGCGATAGGTAAAGGAGCGAAGAGACTGGCTGCTTTCGTCACCCGGATATTCCATCCAAAGCCTGTTGTCGCAGGCAATGCGGACTCTTGTGCATCTGACAAGTCCCATTGCGATCGTCTGTTCATCGTCGTTTTCAAGTATCTCGTAATCCTTTGTTGCGTCCGTCAGCACCGCAAAACCGTTGCTTTCATCAGCAAGGTCGTACCACATCTGGGCCGGATGACGAGCAAGCTCGTTGCCGCGAAGTTCGCCGTTTACAGACGGCTCTACAGGAAATTCGCTGACCATGAACGAGCCTTCCGCATAAGTCTTTTCGGCGTGAAGACCTGTCGGCATACAGACCTTGAAATAGTGATCTCTTGCCTTGTTGTCGATCGTCGTGACGACTTCAAGATATTTTGAGCCTTTTTTGAGAGTCATCTCAACGCAAATGGGCATATCAACCATATTTTCGCTGCGAAGCTGGGAAGAAAAGTCATATCTTTCGGGGAGCTTCATGGTAGTTGTTACATTGAATTTTACAACGAGCGGACCGTTGACCGTGACGGAAACATTGGCATTCTGACCGAGGTTTGTGATGATCCTGTCACAGGGAACATTGTTGTAAGTCCACATATTGCCCTGATCGCCCATATCCATGAAGTAGTTAAGGTTTTTGTAAACCTTGCCGGTGAGCTTGTCGGTGATGTTTGCAGTTCCGTCGGGGTTTACTTTAACCTTGATATATTCGTTCTGGGCTTCATTTACGCCGCAGAGCATATTGTCAGCAAGGATCCTCGGAGCGTCCCAGTCCTCGTGCGGATAGGGGTACTCGTTTTTCTGAGCCCATTTGATTTTGTATGTTTTGTAGCCGAGCGCAGGAATATCCTTCGCTTCAAAATAGAGGTGAACCTTTGTGCAGTAGAAAGGCATATTTCTGCTTCTCGGATGATAGATCCCGGCTCTGACATTTGTCTGCCTTTCAACCTCCTGAACCTTGACTACATTGGAGTTTTCGTCTTCGATGATGATGTATTGAAGAATAACGTCTCTCGGAATGTCGACATAGGCTTCGACTATCTCGCTTCTTGCAAAAGAGGACGGATTATGAACAGCAAGGAAATATTCAGTGTCGTAAACTTTTGAAGTGTCGATTTCCTTTGTGACATTTTCAAGACCTTTTCTCTCAAGCCCTTTTGCGATGATACCTGCCTGAGAAAGACGGGCAAGCTCGCCGTCAACAAGAGTCTTCGGGCCAAGACCGTGCATTGAGTCATGAGCATGGCTCTGGAAAAGAAGCTTCCAGATTTTTTCAAGATATGTTGCAGGATATTTGGAAAGTCCGTGTCTCCAGGCAATCGTCGAAAGAGGCTCGGCATAATAGATAAGAGTGTTCTCGGCGTGAGAGTTTTCGATCATTACCTCAGGATGAGTGGAGAAAACATCTGTATGAATGCTGCCTACGGGGCCGTCGCGCATAGGACCTTTGACAACATCGAGGTCGTCAACCTTTTCAAGCTGGGCTTTAAGCTCTTTGAGATAATCCGAAAGAGTGGAATGTACTATTTCAAGCTCGCCTTCATATTCCTTCTGGAGAGCTTTAACATAGTCGGGCGTGAGCGGATGAGGCTCTGTAAAGTCTGTGCCGTCAAACATGAGAACACATTCGGGAGCCGCTGTGCCTTCAACGGTTTTCAATGCCCTTTCCATGCCTTCGCGGAGCTTTTCGGGATGATACGAGGTTTCGGGATCGAGAATATCGTAAAACCAGCCGTAGTCATCGGAGTTTGCCGTGTGGAACACCTTGCCGAGCTCGCCCCATTTGTACTGCCACTGCTTGTCCCAGGCGTCCTTTGCGTAGACGATCGGAATGTGACCTGCAAAGAAGAAGTTCCAACGGGCCTCCGGTCCGAGATGAGAAGCGTAAGCTTTAGTGCCGTCCGGCGCCTCCCAGATGAACTCGTGATATTTGGACTTTTTGGGATCCATGTATTTATAGAAAACGATATTGTCAATGTCAAAGTCCGAATAGATCTGCGGAAGCTGACCTATCTGACCGAAAGAAAACACATTGTAGCCGCAGTTGAGAGGCTCGCCGTATTCCTTCGATTTTTTCGTGCCGTATTGGATGTTTCTGACAACGCTTTCGCCGTTGATGGGAGCGCAGTCCGGCAGAGTAAACCACGGGCCTATCTCAAGCTTGCCCTGTTTGACATATTTGATGACAGTGTCTTTCATCTCCGGGCGGATCTCAAGATAATCCTCGATCAGCGTAAGCTGACCGTCGCACAAAAATGAACGGTAATCCTCGCGCTTGTCCATGATTTCAAACAGATGATCGAAAAGATCGACCAGCCTCATTCTTGTTCTTTCAAATTCCCAGCGAAACTCTCTGTCCCAGTGGGTGTAGGTTACGATGTGGACTTTTTTCATGTTGTATGTTCCTTTCGCAAAAAATGTAAAATAATTTTACCACGCTTCAAGCGTGTTTGTCAACAAAACTACTCACCTGATAAATGCTTCAAGACGGTATATCGGCTGACCGAGATCGGAAAAACGCTTTTCATATTCTGTCATGACGTTTTCCTCAAAACCGCTGTTGTGAAGATCGAGTGAAATGTTTTCCAGCGCAAAGCCGTTCTTTGAAAATTCCGAAATCGAATATTCAAAAAAGTGCATATTGTCAGTTTTTTGGAATATCCTGCCGTCAGGCTTTAAAAACATTTTGTAAAGCTTTAGAAATCTTCCGTTTGTCAGGCGGTGATTTTCGTATCTTTTTTTGGGGTACGGACAGGAAAAATTCAGGTAGATATTGTCGATTGAATTTTCCGGCAGATATTTGGGCAGATATTCCGCGCCGCCTTTGATGAAGACGATGTTTGCGAGGTTTTCTTTTTTTGCCCTCTCACAGCCGCTGACGATGACATTGCCTGTTTTTTCAACCGCTATGTAATTTTTCTCCGGGTGAAGAGCTGCCATCTGACAGATAAATCCGCCCTTTCCGCAGCCGATCTCAAGCTCAACGGGGTTACTGTTTGAAAAGATTTTTTCAAAGTCAAAATATTCCTTCTTTTCAATTGCCGTCACACTGTTGAGATCGTCGCTTTTTATGCAGATCAGATTATCCTCGCAGCCGATAAGTCTTTTTTCAAGGTTTTTCTTTTTTCGCATTCTCATATTTTGTTCGTCCTTTAATCAATGTCAAGTCTGCGCAGAATTTCTTTTGTATTTTCCACACTTTCTTTGTCGGTGTTTTTCATTATGTCCTTTGCTCTCTCAAAGCTATGATGTTCCGGCCGGAAAACGATTCCGAAAATTCTTATTATCCAAAACACCGGCAGCAAAAACGGAGCTTTTTCCAAAGCGGGATAGATTTTTTTGAGATCTTTGTAAGGCAGAAAAATTTTAGACAGGAAAAACTTTATTTTTCCCAAGACGAGAGATTTGTCATAGCTGATGTTTCCCGACGCTGCGTTTGCGGGATTTCCCGATCTGCCGCCGGCAAAAATGTATTCGGTAAGCTTCAGATAAAATTCGTCATACTCTCTTCCTTCAAACCAAATCTCACCCAAAGCTTTTATGCTTTCAAAAAATTTTTTGAGTCTGCATTTTTCCAAATATTTTTCAAGCGCTTCCCGGTCGAGCCGGTTTTCATATTTTTTAAGGTAAAGATAAATATCAATAACAGAATGTATGCCGATGCCTGCCGTTTTCGAAAAATTTTCCGCCATGTGACAGAGAAGATATGTCAGCTCAAATTCTTTTTTCATCACAAGGCTGCCGTTTTCTTCGGCGACATTTTCCCAAACACTGTCAAAAAAACCGCTGCCGCTTACGAGCTTGTTGTGGATCTCAACGCAGATATACGGTTTTTTCCAAAAGACAAAGTGCTTGTCGTTGCGGCTTTCAAATTTGTAGGAAAGCTCTTTGAGAAGAGGAACTGTTTTTTCGTAATCCTTCTGCTTTACCAGTATGTCCGTGTCGGTGCTGTAGCGCATATATTTTTCGGGATAGAGATCTTGCAAAACAGCTCCTTTGAGAAGTACGAAACGAATGTTGTTTTCATGAAAAATTTTTGAAACTTCTTCGATCGAGCCGTTTCTTGCGACGCTTGACATGATCATCATCTTGTTGACGGCGGACATTTTTTCAAATATTTCACGGGGAATATTTTCTTCAAGAGGTTTTAAGGCGTTGAAAACAAGTCCCATAATGCGATGAGACTGCGCTGCGCGAAAGACTTTTTCAAAGCTGACGTCATTTTGAAAGTCAAAACTTACAGGAATATTGCATATAGAACTTCTTACACATTCGATAATGAAAGCGTTCTCTTTGGAAAGCTCCTTCAATTCGCCGCGCCCCCTTTTTCAAACTGCTTAAATGATAACTTATTGGAAAGCAAAAGTCAATGATTTTTCGGGCGGAAAAAGACAAAATAAAAGCCTTGGATGTGTTGACAAAAGAGGTGCTTGGTGATATACTATAAAAAATAAAAAACGGTTACTGCGGAAGGGTAGCTTATGACGATGGCAGACAGATTGAGAAAATTTCAGATGACTCAGCTTCCGGGATTTGATCCCGAAGTTTGTATGCCGATTTTGTCTGAAGAGGACTGCCACGGAGAATATATTGCGTTTCCCGGCTTTTGCGATGTGCATGTGCATTTTCGAGAGCCGGGGTTTTCTTATAAAGAGACGATAAAAAGCGGAGGCCTTGCCGCCGCGCGCGGAGGATACACGGATGTTTGCACAATGCCGAATCTGTCTCCCGTGCCGGACAGCGTTGAAAACATCAAAAAGCAGTTGTCCATCATTGAAAAAGACGCGTCCGTAGGCGTTCATCCGTATGCGTCGATCACTGTCTCCCAGCTTGGAGAAAAGCTGTCCGATATGGAAGGGCTGAGTAAATTTTGCATAGCCTTTTCCGACGACGGCAAAGGAGTACAAAACGGCGAGATTATGGAAGAAGCGATGATACGCGCAAAAAAACTCGGCAAGCTTATCGTGGCTCATTGTGAAGTTAATTCCCTGCTTGAGGGCGGATATATTCATAAAGGCGTTTATGCAAAAGAGCATAACCATAAAGGCATTTGCTCTGAGAGCGAATGGCGTCAGATCGAGCGCGATGTCGAGCTTGCGAAGAAAACGGGCTGTTCATACCATGCATGCCATATTTCCTGCCGTGAGAGCGTGGAGATAATCAGAAAAGCGAAGGCAGACGGCGTTGACGTCACCTGTGAAACTGCGCCGCATTACCTGACTCTTGACGAAAGCTGTCTTGAAGAGGACGGAAAATTCAAGATGAATCCGCCGCTTAGATCGGCTGACGACAGACGGGCGCTGATTGAAGGCTTGATCGACGGCACCGTTGACATGATAGCAACAGATCATGCTCCGCATTCGGTTGAGGAAAAGAGCAGAGGGCTTGAAAAGAGCGCCTTCGGAATTGTCGGGCTTGAAACCGCTTTTCCCGTGCTGTACACATTTCTTGTCAAAGAAAACATTATTTCGCTTGAAAAACTGATACAGCTTCTTTCGGTCAATCCGAGAAAAAGGTTTAATATACCCTTCAATCCGAATGACTTTTGTGTTTGGGATTTGTCCAAGCAGTTTACAGTCGATCCGAAACAGTTTTTGTCCATGGGCAGATCGACTCCGTATGAAGGAATGAAGCTCTACGGCGAATGTCTGAAAACCGTAAGAAACTCAAAAACCGTCTATGAAAAACAGGTGAGAGAATGAAACAGGTAACATTGAGAGTAAAAGAGAATATCGCCTTGACGCGCGAGGTTTATAAAATGACGCTTGAGGGCGATGTCAGCGAAATAAAACGCCCCGGTCAGTTTATCAATCTGAAGATCACGGGAGTATTTTTGAGAAGACCTGTTTCCGTTTGCGATAAAGATGAAAGCAGCGTGACGATAGTTTATAAGGTCGTCGGAAAGGGCACGAAAATAATGTCGAAAATGTCCTGCGGCGAAGAGCTTGATGTTCTTACCGGAC
>JAFSTS010000228.1 GCA_017445685.1 Clostridia bacterium
GCAGAGAAACTTGCATGATTTCCCGTTTTGATGTAAAAATGTAAAAACTCATACAAAAGGGAATTATTATGGAAAACAAAAATAAAAAGAGCGATCTTGTCCTTCGGTATCTGCTGTTTTTGGCAGGACTGTTTACAGCGTCGATGGGAGTGGCTTTTTCGACAAAAGCGGGTTTGGGAACTTCTCCTGTTATATGTTAAGAAATATCGTTGTAAATACCTATTTTCATCAGCTTATGTATATGGCGGTCGGCTGCATTGTGCCGGCATTCGGAATATGGATACAGTTCAAAGGCGCAGTTGCAATGCTTCCGGGCGAAGCAATGAACAGAGCGATAAGTCAGGTGAGCGGACATAGATACGAAAATGTGAAAATTTTTGAATCAATCAAAAAAGCAAAAAACAACCATGACGCTTAAAAGCACCTCAAAGGTTAGATTTTCTGACCTTTGAGGTGCTTTTTAATCTTTGTCGAGTATCGGCAGGGCAACATGAGTTTTGAAGAAAGATATCATCGGACCCATGAAAAATGCCGTTATTATTGTGCCTATGCCCACAGAGCCGAGAACTTCAAGCGTTGTCATTCCCGAAAAATAAAGCAGTCCGACTCCGGCGGCAACACAGATAAAATCGGTAATTACCCTGCAAAAAGTAAATTTGATTTTTCCCTGCCTTTCCGACCAAATCAGCGCAACCGCGTCATAGGTGGAAACTCCGAGGTCAGCCGTAAAGTAAAGCGCAGAGGACAATCCAAGGAATATCAGAGCTACGGCAAGTACGACGACTCTTGTTAAAAGGGAAGCGTTTGGCATCAGCTTTTGGCATATATGCTGTGAAAATTCTGTGATATAGCCGAGAAGAAAGATGTTTACAAAAGTTGCAATTCCGATTTTCTTTTTGTCGATCAGGATTATAAATGCAAGCATTAAAGCGTTTACAATCAGATAAAGCGTGCCGAAACGAATGGGAATGATCGCGTCAAGTCCGCTCATAAGCGACTGAAACGGATCAACCCCGAAAGCGACAAATTTAAATGCTCCTACGCTGATACCGCAAATCACAACGCCGAGAACGCTCATTATGATCCTTCTTATAAGTTTATTATCTTTTTCTAACATTCGACAGCCCACCAAAAGCCGTAAGGCTCCAATTCGAAAAACCTTCCGCTGATTTTCTTGTTTTCGAAAAGATCCTTTCCTGAAATATCTTCGTCAAGGGAAAACTGTACAGGCAGATTGCTGAAATTAAAGCAGCAATAAAGAGTCTGTCCCATGTGCTGTCTTTTTATGGCAAGAACATGATTCGAGCTTGTGTTCATTGTGTTAAAACCGGCGCCGGCGGTAAAGACAGGATTTTTTTTCCGGATCGTTTCAAGCTTTCGAAGAGCCTGATAAACATTTGACTGTACAGTTGACTTGCTTTTGCGTTTTTCTGCAAGATCCCACGAAAACTTACCGCGGTGAAGGTACCGGCTGTCTGACGACTTATCCGGGTCGTCGTGATATGTATAATCGTTTAGCTGAGCAATTTCGTCGCCGCTGTAAATAACGGGTATTCCACTGAGAGTGAACATATAAGCGTGAAGCATAATAAAGCAGTTGACTGCCTTTTTCAGCGCGCTTTTGTCACCCTTTTCAATGGCGTCCTCAATGCCGCAAAGGCTTGCCGTTGTGCCGCAAAGCCGCGCGTCTCCGAGACTTTCGTCGTCGTTGTAAAGCTCGCCGCGGGAAACACTGCCGTCGAATTTGCCGGTATAATAATCATTCAAAAACTTTTTGTGAGGTATTTCACTCATGCAGAAATTGCCCAGAAAATCGTAGTCAAGCCCCCAACCGATGTCGTCGTGACAACGAAGATAGTTTAAAAAAACATAGTTTTTGACAAGGACGGATAACTGCTCCATCTGATTTTTCAAAAGCCTGACATCCTTTGTCGCAAGGGTGTGCCATGTGCTTGCCATTGTTGTGACATTATAAAGCATATGACATTCCGGCTTTTCGGGCGTGCCGAAATACGGTACGACCTTTGAAGGCTCCATTACAACTTCGCCGAGAAGAAGTACGGACGGACAGACGATCTCTGCAATAAGTCTCATCATTCTGACAAGCGTATGAACATGCGGAAGATTTCTGCAGGTCGTACCGAGCTGTTTCCAAATGTAAGGAACTGCGTCGAGACGAATGATGTCAATACCCTTGTTGGCAAGGTAAAGCATATTGCCGACCATGTCGTTAAAAACAACGCAGTTTGCATAGTTCAAATCCCACTGGTAAGGATAAAAAGTCGTCATCACGACCTTGTCGCAGTCGGGAAGATATGTAAAATTTCCGGGCGCAGTTGTCGGGAAAACCTGCGGAACTGTTTTTTCATACTCAGAAGGGATATCCCAATTGTCAAAGAAAAAATATCTCTTTCTTGCTTCTTCATCGCCGGCACGAGCCGCCTTTGCCCAGGCGTGTTCTTCGCTCGTGTGATTCATGACGAAATCAAGGCAGATACTTATTCCGTTTTTGTGACATTCTTCGCTTAAGCTTTCAAGGTCTTTCATTGTACCAAGACCTTCTTGTACACGGCGAAAATCCGCCACGGCGTATCCTCCGTCGGAGCGGTCTTTGGGGCATTTGAGAAGCGGCATAAGGTGAAGATAATTAACGCCGCTTTCTTTGATATAATCGAGTTTTTCTTTCAAACCGTTCAGGCTGCCTGCAAAATTGTCAACATACATCATCATGCCGACCAGCTTGTTCGTGCTGTACCATAACGGCTCTGATTCTCTTTTGCGGTCAAGCTCCCTGAGCCGTGCGCTGCGGCTTTTGTAAAAGCCGTAAATGCTTTCGCACAGCCACTCAAACGCTTTCATGTCGTTGTTGTATGTTTCGCAGTAAAGCCATTTAAGTTCGTCGTACCGACTTTGCAAACGATTGGAAAACTCCGTGCTTTTCTTTTTCTCAGACTTCAAAACTTGTCACCTCATCTAAAGTCGGCATCGCAGGAATAGCGCCGCTGCGGCTTGTAGTAAGTGTTGCCGCCTTGTTTGAAAAGATTATAAGCTCTTCTATTTCTTCGACATTCAGTTGCGATGGAGAATACTTATTTTTTCGCACCATTCCGCTGAGAAATGCTCCAAAGAAAGTATCGCCTGCGCCGTTGGTGTCCGCGACCTTGATGTCAAAGGTGGCTATTGTGCCCGTTGCTTCTCCGAAGCGGTAGTATGCGCCTTTTGCGCCGAGGGTCAGGAGAATGAGTTTGATTTTATATTCGTCATAAAGTATTTTCGTTCCAAGCTCTGCGCCGTCGGTGCCTGTTAAAAGTGGCAGCTCCTCGTCCGAGATTTTGAGAATATCGACTTCTCCGAGCGGTTTTTTCATCATCTCTACAGCCTCTTCTCTGCTGTTCCAGAGACTTGCGCGGTAATTGGGGTCGTATGTTATTGTCGCGCCGAGCTGTTTAGCCTTTGAAACGGCGGCAAGAGTTGCTGAACGGGACGGCTCATCGGTAAGGCTTACAGAACCGAAATGAAGAATATGCGTGTTTTTCAGACGGTCTTGAGATATTTCATCTTTATTCAAAAGCGTATCGGCAAAGCCTTTGCGGTAAAAAGCAAAGCTTCGCTCTCCTCCGTCTGCAACTGAAACGACAGCAAGAGTCGTATTTGCGCTCTCGGATATTATCATGCCGTCGGAATCCACGCCGTTTTGTTTCATCGTTTCAAGCAGCAGTTTTCCAAATGCGTCATTTCCCACTTTTCCGATGAAGGCGGTTTTTGCGCCGAGACGGGACGCGGCTACGGCAACATTTGCAGGAGCGCCGCCGGGAAACGAAGTGTAGACGGGAATACCTGTTTCGGAAATACCTGTTTGAGTCAGGTCAATAAGTATTTCACCAATAGTCGTAATATCTTTCATGGCGACCTCCTGAAAAATCAAAGTGACCCAAGGCAATACCGCATAACTCGCGTTGTACGCCCTGCTTGATTATTATTCCGTCAGAATGCGCGATCCACACACCCGAATTGCGCTATATTGACTTAATGAATCTTTTAAAGGCTTCTTTGCCTTTTTCGTCTCGTTTAAAAACGCCTGCGTCGCAAAGAACCTGTTCGAACACTTCGCCGACTTCGCAGCGGATTATATCTCTTGCGTTTGCTTCGTTAAATTCGGGGTGCTTTTTCAAAACCTCCTGCGCCCATTCTGCATGGGAAGCAGTCAGGGGATCAGCAGTCAAATCTTCTTTTTTGAGCATTGAAGAGACTAATTTTTCAAGTTCAACTGCAAGCCTTGCAGGCAGCACGGCAAGCCCCATAACTTCGATAAGACCGATATTTTCTTTCTTTATGTGATGGATGGAAGGGTTGGGGTGAAAAACGCCGAGCGGTCTTTCGTCTGTCGTGATATTGTTTCTCAACACGAGATCGCATTCGTATTCTTCACCTTTTTTTCTTGCTATAGGTGTTACGGTATTGTGCGGCGTGTCACCCGAAAAAGCGTATATACCGACATCGGGATCACTGTAAGTCCGCCATGCTCTGAGAATATGGTCGCACGCCTTGGCGAGCAGCTTTTTGTCGGTGCTTTTCAGACGAATGACAGACATAGGCCATTTGACAACGGCTGCGCTTATATCTTCAAAAGAAGGTATTGTAAAAGAATAGTCTTCTGGTGCTTTTTCCATAGCAAATGTGTAGCGGCCGCCCTGAAAATGCTCATGGCTGAGTATCGATCCGCCAACGATGGGAAGATCGGCGTTTGAGCCGACGAAATAGTGCGGAAATGCTTCAATGAAATCAAACAGCTTATGGAAAACGCTTGCGTCGATTTTCATTGGGATATGCTTCTCGTTGAAAACGATACAATGCTCGTTGTAATAGCCGTAAGGCGAATACTGCAAAAACCAGTTTCCGTCCTGAATTTTAAGCGGTATAGGGCGAAGATTCTGACGCGCAGGATGGTTTGAATTGCCTGCAAAACCCATGTTTTCTGCGCAGAGCTGACATTTTGGATACTGTGTTGAGACGCTCTGCCTTGCTTTTGCTATGTCACGGGGATCTTTTTCAGGCTTTGAGCGGTTGATAGTGATGTCAAGATCACCGTATTCGGAAGAATATTTCCATTTAAGATCCTTGGCGATCCTGCCTGCGCGGACATAATTTGTCCTTTGGCTAATGTCAAAATACCAGTCCGTCGCTTCTTTGGGCGAGACTTCATAATGCGCTGAAAATTCACGGATAATGTCGCGCGGAAGGGGAGTGACGATCCCCATAAGCTTCGTGTCGAACAGATCTCTGCTCGCATTAGTGTCTTCAATTATGCCGTTTTCACAGGCAGAATCGACAAGCTCGTTCAGGATATCGTCAATGGGTTCGTCCTTGTATGCGCTTTCCTGTACCTCCCAGTCGTATACATCAAGCGCGTCCATAAGCATATTGCGGATGACGATCTCATCCGCTTTGTCGATAAGCTTATTGTTAATCGAATAGTCGATCAGTTTTTGGATAGA
>JAFSTS010000229.1 GCA_017445685.1 Clostridia bacterium
CACTCTTTTAAACATTCTCGGAGGTCTTGACAGCCCGACTGACGGAAAGGTTATCGTCGAAGGTCAGGATATTTCCACGCTTTCAAAAAACGAGCTTGCGGAATATCGTGCGCAAAAGGTCGGTTTTGTTTTTCAGTTTTACAATCTCATTCCTACGCTGACTGTTCACGAAAATGTTTCGCTTGTCAAAGATGTCGCGCCGAATGCGCTTTCTGCTACAAAAATGATCGAAGAAGTCGGCTTGTCTGATCATCTCAGGAATTTCCCGTCCGAGCTTTCCGGCGGCGAGCAGCAGAGAGTTTCCATTGCGAGAGCGTTGGCGAAGAATCCGAAAATTCTTTTGTGCGACGAGCCGACGGGTGCGCTTGACTCCAAGACGGGCATAGTTGTTTTGAAGCTTCTTTTAAAAATGGCTCGTGAATACGACAAGACGATAGTAGTCGTCACTCATAACCAGAATATCGCCAAGATGGCTGATGTCGTCGTAAGAGTGAAAAACGGAAAAATCGTGTCCTCTGAAGCTCAGCCTGATCCCATGCCTGCCGACGATATAGACTGGTAAGGAGGGGACAAGATGCTTTTTAAAAAACTATTGAGAACAATGGCTCTTTACAAGGCTCAGTTTATCTCAATGATCATTATGTCTGCGCTCGGCATAGGTATCTTTGTCGGCTTTAATATGGAGTGGGTCAGCATTGAAGAAAACATGAGCTCTTTTTTCGAAGAGACGGGCTTTGCTGATTACAGGATCGTTTCCTCCGAGGGTTTTACGGAAGACGAGCTTGAGAAGATAGACGATCTGGAAACCGTATCTCAGTCAGCAAGATTTTTCAGCGTCAATGCCGATGTCGTATCGAACGATTCGGATACGCTTGCGCTTAATGTCACGACAAACTCTAAGGTATCCTTTTTTACTTTGATACAGGGCGAAGAATATGATGAAAAAAGTGTTGACGGTATATGGATTTCCGACAAATACGCTCAGCTGAACAATATTAAAATCGGTGACGAGATCACATTGTCGTTCATGAATGTTACGGCAAAGGGCAAGGTCAAAGGGCTTGTAAAAAGCGGAGAATATATGATTTGTGTGCGCGATGAAACGCAGCTTATGCCCGACTACAACACCTTCGGCTTTGCTTATGTTTCTCCCGAATTTTACAAAAACTCCGTAGGATTTGAATTTTATCCGCAGATAAGAGTTTTGTCAGACGCCGACAAAAAGCAGTTTACAAAAGCAGTTGATGATACGCTCGAAAAAACCTCGCTTATTCTGACAAAGGACGAGACTGTCTCTTATTCAGAGGCAAAAGGCGAATCAAACGAAGGCAAAACTATGGGCTCGATACTGCCGGTGCTGTTTTTGGCAATTGCCTTGCTTACAATGATCACAACAATGCACAGGCTTACGGCAAAGGAAAAAACTCAGATCGGCACGCTAAAGGCTCTGGGCTTCAAGGACAGGAAAATTCTTGTCCATTACGCTTCTTACGCTTTTATGATAGCCGTAGTTTCATCGGCGGCAGGAATAGGACTTGGCTATGCCGTTGCATATGCCGTAATGAATCCTAACGGTATGATGGGAACATATCTCGATATGCCGCGCTGGGATCTGCGTCTGCCGTGGTTTTGCGTTGGGATTATTGTTTTTATAATTGCCTTGATGACTTTTATCGGCGTTCTTTCCGTTAAGCAAATGCTCAAAGGCACTGCTGCCGATGCGCTGCGTCCGTACACGCCGAAGAAAATGAAGCCGCTTCTGATTGAAAAAACAGAGCTGTTTCACAAGCTGTCGTTTTCGGCAAGGTGGAACATGAGAGATATAATGCGCCATAAGTCAAGAACGGCAATGAGCATTTTGGGCATACTCGGATGCACCCTGCTTATCATAGCGTCGCTTGGAATGAAGGATACGATGGATGCCTTTGTGAAGCTTTATTATGACGGCGCGACCAACTATGCTTCAAAGATTTTTCTGTTCGATGAAACACCTTCGCAACAATCCAAGGCTTTGGCAGAAAAATATAACGGCGACATGAGCGGCTCTGTCAGTGTTCAGCTTGAGGAAAAGGCTGTTTCGCTTGACATTTATAATATAGAAAATGACAGAGTCCGTTTTCCTGCGGTAAAGACAGGTTATGAAAAACTGACGGATGACGGCGCTTTTGTCTGCATGAGGCTGAAAGATGAGTTTTCAATTGAAAAGGGCGACACGATCACTCTCAAGCCGTACGGCTCGGACAAAAAATACGATTTGAAAGTTGCCGGATTTATCAGAAGCGTGTCTGAATGCGTTGTTGTTTCTTCTTCGTTTGCCGACAAAGAAGGTATACAATATAGTATAAATGCGATTTACACTCAAACGGAAAAGTCGGACATCGAATCTGACGAAATAATAAAAAGCGTCCAGTCAAAGCAAATGATAATCGATTCGTTTGATACCTTCATCAGCATAATGAATACAATGGTCTATATCCTCGTTCTCGGAGCGCTTGTGCTTGGAATCGTTGTGCTTTACAATCTCGGAGTAATGAGCTACACCGAGCGTTACCGCGAGCTTGCAACACTGAAAGTGCTTGGCTTCAAGGATTCGAAAATCAGAACGCTTCTCGTAGGTCAGAACTTTTACCTGAGCGTAGTCGGCGTAACAGTCGGACTGCCCGCCGGAATAGGCACGCTTTATTATCTTCTTATCAAGCTTGCCGGCGAATATGAAATGAGACTTGCGCTCAGCGTGTATTCAATAATATATACCATCTTGCTGACTGTCGGTATGTCTGTTCTTGTCAGCCTTATGGTCAGCAGGAAGAACAAAAAGATAGATATGGTAGAAGCGCTCAAAGATGCGGAATAATTTTTTCTTGCCATAATCAGGCCGTTTAATTCGGCTGTTACCCCTTCCATCCGGCAGCTCGTTATGGGCTGCCGGGATTTTCATCTAAATCCGGCAACCCATTATATAGTTATAATCTTTTCGTGATAAACCATATATGGAGGACGCAAGATAAATTCGAAAAAAAACAAAAAAAATTTTAAAATTAGCTTGACTTAAAAATAAATTCATGGTAATATATGTGTACCTCTGTAAGAGGGTCATTTTTTTATGCCCTGATTTGAGGGAGGCTAATTTTTATCCGGTAAAATGGAGGTGCCGTCATGAGAGTAAAGATTACACTCGCCTGCACAGAGTGCAAACAGCGCAACTACAACACAATGAAAAACAAGAAAAATTCCCCGGACAGGTTGGAGATGAACAAGTACTGCAGATTCTGCAAGAAGCATACTCTCCACCGCGAGACTAAATAAGGCGGGAGGTCAGATTATGTCTAAAAAAGAAAAATCCGAAGCCGCTGAAAAGGTCGCTAAAGCTGAGAAAGTCAAGAAGGCTAAATCTGAAAAAGCAAAGAAATCCGGAAAGCCTAATATTTTCGTCAGAATGGGCGGAGGTATAAAACGCTTTTTCAAAGACTTC
>JAFSTS010000230.1 GCA_017445685.1 Clostridia bacterium
GGATCACCTTGCGCAAAGCGGAAATTGCAATGTTTGAACAGATCAAAACTATTGAAGCCGCAATACCCATGCCGACTGCGCTTTCAACCGAGGTGGATACGGCAAGCGTCGGACAGGTTCCGAGCACAAGACGAAGAACGGGGTTTTCGTCAATAAACCCTTTTGAAAACTCTTTAAAGAGAGATTTTTTATTTTCAGCCATTATTCCCACCTCCTGAAAGAGCGTTGTATGCAGCAATCGTTTTATTAACTGCGCTTGTGACAGCTCTTGAAGTTATCGTTGCGCCGGTCAGGGCGTTGATTTCTTCATAAGTTCCGTCATTTTTCTGACTGTCCTTGTTGACGATAAACGGACCTGTTTTATCCTTATACTGATCGCGGAACGACGCTTTTTTTGCGTTCATGCCAAGACCTGCCGTCTCGCTGAGTTCAATAGTTTCCACGCCGTTGATGTTGCCGTTGATATCAATTCCTGTCATCACGGTGACTGTTCCGCCGTATCCCTTGTCCGAAGCAGTGAAGACATAACCAATGAGATCGCCGTATTTTGAATATGCCTCGTTGTAGATATATTCCTCATTTTCAACGGTCACTGTCATATCGTCGGAGAAGGTCAGCGCGTCGGGAAAAACCGCGCTTCTGGTTTCGTTTTTCGTTTTTTTATTGTTTTCCTGAATCTTTGCATAGGTGATTGAATTTGTAAAAGCCAATATTGCCGTACAAATTGACGCGATCAGAAACAGGGCAACTGTCGGGATCAAAATATCTTTCAAATTGAATTTCTTTTTCATGATTCAGCCGCCCCCTTTTTCTTTTTCTCCGAGCCGAACGGCTTTGGAGAAGTAAGGTTTTCAATATGGGGAGTGAGGATATTCATGATAATGATCGCAAACGATACGCCCTCCGGCAGACTGCCGAACAGTCTGATAAGCGCGGTTATAAGTCCGCAGCCGACAGCGTAGACGATCTGTCCTCTGAAGTTTACGGGGGAGGTTGTGTAATCGGTCGCCATGAAAATCGCGCCGAGAAGAAGTCCGCCTGCCATGAGTTCATACGCAAGGAAAGTCAGATTGAATTTTCCTGCAATAAGCATTATCACAGCGACAGTTCCTATGTAGAAAAACGGGATAGTCGGTTTTATAACTTTTCTTATAAGAAGATATGCAAGTCCGATAAGCAGCGCAAGCGCGCACACTTCGCCAAGGCTTCCGCTTCTTTTTCCGAGAAGCATATCAACAAGCGACGGCATATTTTCAATTGAATATATCGCCTTTTTCGATACATCGCCGGCTTTGTAAAGGTTGCCGATTTCCGCAAGAGGAGAAGCAGTCGTGACAACATCGGTTCTCCACGAAAGAGGCTGCACCCAGTTTGACATCGCCGTCGGAAAAGAGGCGAGCAGAACGATTCTTCCTATAAGAGCCGGATTGACAAAATTCATGCCTATTCCGCCGAAAAACTGTTTGACGACAACTATCGCAACGATTCCTGCAAAAGCTACCATCCATAGTTTGATCGTGACCGGGACATTGAAAGCAAGCAAAAGCCCTGTAACTACCGCACTCAAATCACCAAGAGTGTTGCGGCGTTTCATAACTTTTCTGCAAACCCATTCCGCAAGCATACAGGTGCCGACGGACACAGCCGTTATCGCAAGAACTCTGTAGCCGAAAAGGATGACCGCCGCAATAAGAGACGGCACGCAGGCAAGGATCACATCAAACATTATCCTTGTGACCGTTGACGCAGACCTGACATGAGGCGACGGACTCACCACAAGCAATTTTTCTTCAGCGCTCATTTGCTTTTAGCCTCCCTTACCACCGTTTTTGCAAGACGCATATACTGCACAAGCGGCTTTCCTGCCGGGCAGGTGTACGCGCAGCTTCCGCATTCCATACATACATTTACGCCGATTTTGTTAAGCCTGTCGGCGTCCTTGACCTTCGCAAATCTTTCAATCAGCGTCGGCATAAGACCCATGGGACATACCTGTTCGCATCGTCCGCACCTTATGCAGTCACGCTCTTTTTTGATAAGCGACGGATTTTTTTCGAAAGCCAGAATGGCATTGTTTTGCTTGAGTATCGGAAGAGTTGTATCAAGCATTGCAAGTCCCATCATCGGGCCGCCCATGAGAATTTTATAGGAGCTGTCTTTAAGACCTCCGCAGTAGTCGATGACATCGCCGATATTCGTGCCTATCGCGACCCTGACATTTTTAGGAGTCCTGATGGCAGAGCCGTCAACCGTTACAGAACGGCTGATAAGAGGCTTGCCGGTTTCAAGATATCTTGCGATAAACGCCGTTGACGCGACATTCATAACTATGCAGCCGACATCGGCAGGAAGCTTTCCGGGCGGAACTTTTCTTCCCGTAGCCGACTGCACCATCATCTTCTCCGCGCCCTGCGGATAACGGGATTCAAGCATCATCAGCTTTATATCGCCCTTGCCCGAAAGATCGTATCCTTCTACTTTCGCAAAAGCTTCAAAGGCTTCGGGCTTATTATCTTCAATTGCAATAACGACATTTTTTATATCAAGATATTTTTTGACGACTGCTATGCCCGCAAGGATATTCCCGGCGTTTTCTATACATTCCCTGCTGTCTACGGTAATATACGGCTCACACTCCGCAGCATTTATTATAAGCGTGTCGATA
>JAFSTS010000231.1 GCA_017445685.1 Clostridia bacterium
AGAGAAAACAGAATTTGATGTTGTTCTCGCTGAAGTCGGCGCAGAAAAAATCAAGGTTATCAAGGCTGTTCGTGAAATCACAGGTCTTGGACTTGCAGAAGCAAAAGCTCTTGTTGACGGCGCTCCCAAAACACTTAAGGAAGCTGTTTCCAAAGAAGACGCTGAAGCTGCAAAGGCTAAACTTGAAGAAGTCGGCGCAAAAGTCGAACTCAAATAATTCACTTTACATCAAAAGATCCGAAGTCCGCAAAGGCTTCGGATCTTTTTCATGGTGTCTTTTTGCAGTAAGCTAATCGTGTTGTTGGGATCGGTTTACATACTGCAACAGACAATTTATTACCTGCAAGATTGCTGTGGATAGGCTGATCTGCCGAAGGAAATTTCTTATTTAGAAGCGTTGAGCTGACGGGCGCTTCTTTTGCCCTCGACTTTTATCTCGCCTGCGGACATAAGCGATTTTTTCGTAAGCGTAGGACCGATAAGCTCATATACCAGAACACCGAAAAGCACAACATTCCTTATCATACTTCCGCCTTGAAGATTATCTGCCGTAAGCGTCATTCCCAGGGCAACGCCTGCCTGTGGAATCAGCGTCATTCCGAAATGCTTTTTGATAGTGCTGCTGCATTTTGAAACGGTACAGCCGAGATATGCGCCGCTGACTTTTCCGACGCTTCTCATAATAATGTAAACGAAACCAACTATCAAAACAATAGGGTTGCTGAGGATTTTCAGGTCAAGTTCAGCGCCGGACAGCACAAAAAACAAAATTTTGACAGGCTCAGACCATCTTTCAAATCTTCCCATCAGTTCTTCTGAAGCTTCGCAGGTGTTGCAGAAAAATGTGCCTGATATCATGCAGGTCAAAAGCAGACTGAACGAACAGTTTACTCTGCCTATCCTGAATTTCAGCAGTGCAATTCCGACAGTGATGAAAACCGTTGCGCACGCAAGGGCAAGCCTCTTGCTTCGAGAGTGGAAAAACCTTTCGAGGAGTGTGAAAACAACGCCTGTCATCGCGCCAAGAGCGACAGATAAAACAAGCTCAAGCAGCGGCTCAACAACGATACCGATCACATTTACTTCGCCCGATTCAAGCGCAGTCGCGACGCCAAAGGAAATTGCAAAAAGAATAAGTCCTACTGCGTCGTCGAGGGCGACAACCATCAAAAGCAATTTTGTCAGCGGGCCTTCGGCTTTGTACTGACGAACGACCATTATCGTTGCTGCAGGAGCTGTGGCGGCGGCAATAGCGCCGAGAGTAATGGCAGAACTCAGCGACATGATGTCAGGTCTTATGAAATGGAAGATTATCAGAACAACGTCTACAAAAACTGTCGTGCCGACAGCTTCGAATATACCGACAATAACCGCCTGTCTGCCCATGCTTCGCAAATCCTTCAGTCGAAATTCGTTGCCGATCGTAAAAGCTATTATCCCAAGCGCGAACTGTGAAATAATGCTGAAGCTTTTCACATTGTCAAGAGAAACAAATCCCAGCCCGTCGATACCGATAGCTCCGATACAGAACGGTCCGAGGACAAGACCGGCAAGAAGATATCCCGTGACAGCAGGAAAACCGACTTTCTTTGCTACACGGGACATAAGAAGTCCCGCAAAAAGCGAGACTGCAAGTGTGATCAATATTTGTGACATTAAAAAGACCTTCTTTTAAAGCATTTCGTCGTCATCGAAATGGTGCTTTATTTCATCGAACTTTCTCTCCGCGTCGGAGAAAAGCTGCTTTGCTCTTTCAGCAAAGTTTTCGTTGTTTTTGAGCAGACGGTTTTGCTTGACGGTTCTGTCTCTTCCGCCGACAATACTGGAAAACTGATCGGGAATCTCTTTTCTCCAGGCGTTGAACCTGTCGCTGAGCTCCTTGCGGTTTTCCGAAAAAGTGTCCGGCAGTTTTTTGATGCTTTCGGAAAACTGTTTGAGCTTATCCATGATTTTTCGAATCGAAATTGCCGTGATAATAGAATGGATCAGGTCAACCGCAAGAACACAGGTGATTACCGTCAATATCGGCAGCTTCAATTCCTGCGCGATCAAAGGCAGAAGATGTCCGCCGACGATCGGGTCAAGAATATATACGAAAGCGACGGCGCCGATAGCCCAGAACACAGAATGATGCAGGCATATTCTGCCGTGAAGGTTGAATTTCCTGTTGCTGTAGTCCCACCATCTTTCGTGGAAAAGGCGTTCCATCAAAAAACTTGTGATGTATTCAACAATATCGCAAACTACTGCGCCTATCAGCGCAACAAGAATAAACGCAACAACTTTTCCCTGAAAACCGGGAATACGAGGTTCAATAAGCGGACGGATCCAGCCGAGCCCGACAAGCATGGAAACTGCGCCTGTTCCGTAAATCGGACATACAGGCCCGAAAAGAAAGCCTCTGTTTGTCAGTTTTCGGTCGAGAACAGAGCAGTATATGCTTTCAAGCATCCAGCCGAAAACAGAATAAAAGTAGAAAAAGAAAACATAATCAAGAAAACCGTATTTCATTCATTTTCACCCTTGTTTTGATGTTGACTTATTTCGTCATCAAACTTTTTTTTGAGCTTTGGGAAGCTGCATATTATAATTTCTTTTGTCGCAACATATTTATCGACTAAACAGACGATGACAGATTCCTTGTGCTTCGGCGGAATGACAGTCAGCGGAAACATATGCCTTTTGATAATATTCTGTTCAATTTCCGTCAATTCAACCCCCTGCTTTTTGCTCAATGCTTTTGCATTTTTCAAAGCAAAGCCGGGATGATAAAACCCGTGCAGCCTGTGCGACGGATCCGGGTCATGCCAGTCATAGTAAAACAGGTCGTGCAGCAGAGCACCTCTGGCGACGATCTTACGGTCAAGATTAAGCCTTCTGCTGATTCTGTAAGATATGTATGATACGCTGTAAATATGCTGGACTACGGAAACATCACCGTGCTGAATGTTCTTTCTCATTGAATTAAATTCATCTGTGTAGCAGTAGTCTTTAACGCAGTCAAAGTAATCGCTGTCGTTTTTTTTATCGAGATAATATGACTTTTTAAAAAGTCTGTCCAATTTTCCCATATTTTCACCGCCATATTTTAGTATAACATATTTAAGCTGCGCAGACAATTAAATTTTTATGAATAAAAAGTTACATCGGCAACCTTTATTATGACCGCTCAGGATCAAAGAAAAAAATTGTGCAAATTCGACTAAAAAAGGTTGTTTTGGTTAAAAAGACATTGGAGATATTACTATTGAAGTTTGGACTTTTTGTGCTATAATTAAGCAAATAGAAAAAACTCTTAGGGTTTAGTAATAGAAAATACAACTGGAGGCGTGACTGATGGATGAACGAATTGAAAAGATTTTGAAAACTGACGCCGATGCGAGAAAACGAATAACTCAAGCCGAGCAACAGGCTAAAGAGGTTTCGCGTGAAATTGAGAGTGAAATTGAAAAATTAAAGCTGCAATATGAAAAGAAAGCAGATTCAAAAATAAACGAAATCAAAAAAAGACATCAAAAACAGTTGTCTGAGTTTCAAGAGAAAAAAAGGGAAGAAAACGAGAAAATTTTCAAAAATCTTGAAGAAACTGCAAAGCAGAGATCTGACGAATGGGTCGAGGAAATTTTCAGGCGTGTGGTAAGCAATCAGTAAACACACTTCAGGCGAGGTGAGGAATAATGTCCTTTTCCGAAAACGCAATAATGACGAGGTCAAGGGCGATTTACGCCAAACGGCTGACAAATCAGAACTACAGGGAGCTGCTCAACTGTTCAAGCGTTTCCGAGGCGGCGGATTACCTTTCGACAAAAACGCAGTATTTTGACACCTTTGCGTCGGTAACTTCTGCAAAAATCAACAGAATGATGCTTGAAAGTCTTTTAAGAAGAGACTATGTCGCTCAGTTTTCGTCGCTGTACAAATTTTCAAAAATCATCGGAAATGAAATGTGCCGGTATTTTGTTATGATAAACGAAATATCCGTGATATTGAGCTGCCTGAGATATGTCATGGCGCCAAACAAGCTTGATATTTTTATTTCCGTGCCGACATTTGAGGATATGTCTGTCGGATTCGATGTTTTGTCGCTTGCAAATTCCGAGGATTTTTCGGAAATGCTCACAAAGCTCAGGCAGACCGAATACTATGATGTGCTCAAAAGTCTTGACGGTGAAAGACCGGATGTTTTGAAAATAGAAAATGCACTATACGGATATCTTGATAAAAGGATTTGCGAAATTGCAAAAAAGAGTTTGTCAAGCGGCGAGTACAAACAGGTTTTTGAAATAATTGCAACAGATTCCGATTTGAGATTCATCTCAAAGCTTTTCAGACTGAAAAAGTATTATCATCTTTCACCTGAACAGATAAGAGAATACGGCTTTAATGTGTCAGAAAGCCTTTTGACAAAAAAGGAAACAGAAAGAATGATAACGGCTCAGGACGAGGATGGTTTTATCAAAGCGCTCGGCAGCACGGCTTACGCAAAAGACGGAGGGCTTCAAGGCGTAGAAGATATCACGCACTGGGCGCGAGCATACAAACATGAAAAATACTCAAAAAAAATAATGTATTCAACTTGTCCGAATGTTGTTATGATGTGCAGTTTTTTTCTCAAAGACAACGAAGTTAAAAACATCACCAGCATAATTGAGGGCATAAAATATGGTCTTGAGCCGGATGAGATCAAAAAGTATCTTGTCGGATTTGAGAACGCAACGAAAGGGGGCGCATGATTTGGCTGTTGAAAAAATGACTCTTGCTTTTTGCAGGGGAAAAGCGGAGCAGCTTGACAAAATGATACTTGATTGCTGCGTTGACGGTCAGTTTCATGTCGAGGACGCAGGCAAGTTTATTTCCGAGTCGATGGGTTTCAAGCCTTTCAACGAGGAAAACAACTTTAAGCCTCTTTTGAATCATCTTCAAGATATGGCGAACATTGCCGGGATAGACATCGAACAGGAAGCTGTCGAAGACATAAGCTTTCAGGATTCTGATATGCAGGAAAAAATCACTGAGCTTGAAGAAAAAGTCGGCAGCTTTGTCAGGCAAAAAAACGACCTTTCCGAGCAAAGGCAAAAGTGCCTTGACGGTATTGCGATTTATCAAAACTTTACAGGTCTTGATGTGAGCATTGACAGGATCAGGGAATGTGAGTTTATTAAAGCAAGATTCGGCCGTTTGCCCAGGGAAAGCTATATGAAGCTTACCCTTTCCCGTCAGCGTGACGCAAAGAAGCAGTCTTCAATTTCAAAACAAGCTTCCGAACAAAAGCTTGCAAAAGAAGTCGGCAGCGACTTTTATAAGGTTGCAGAACATTTCGTTGATTTTGAAATTGAGCAGATAGATGAAAATGATTCTTCAACAGTAAAGCTCGGAAGCTTCAAAAAAGAAGATTACGAAAAAATCAAAGAGTACGAAAAACAAAATAAAACGACTTTTTCTTTTATTGAGTGCGATGACGATGGCATTCGTCAGTGGGGTGTCTATATCACACCCAATGATGACAGAACGGTGAATGATGTTTTCTTTGCCAAAAGCGGATTTGAAAAGTCTGATGTTTTTAAAGAAGGACTCAACGACAGACAGGCGATAAGAGAGTTTAAAAATGCTTTAAAAAACTATCGGAAATCCTCCGAAAAACAAAGTGAAAACATTTCAGAGCTGTCAAGCAATCCGTATTTCATGTTTCTTCCGTGCGGCGAAGATGAATCAAGCGTATGGGGCGTTTATTTTTCTCCCGTTGAAAAGCTCAAGGAAACAGACAGAACTTTTGCAAGTCTTCATTTCGAGCTTGTTGAAACTCCGGGGGCTGCCGGCAAACCAAGTGAAATAGTTGAAAATCTCAAAAAAGATATCGAAATAATTGATTCGGAAATTGAAGCTCTTAACAAAAGGGTCGCTGAATACTGGGAAAACAATGCCGAGGTTTGCAACAGGATATACTCAATAACTTATGCCAATGACCTCATTTTTGAAATGAAAAAGCACGCCGTGGTAAACGAAGATTACTTTTTCTTTGTAGGCTGGGTTGTAAGAAAAAACAAAAGGTCGTTCGGCAGGGCAATTGAGAAAATCGACGGAGTCGAAGTTGAGTTTAGCGAACCGGAGGACAATCCGGGCTTTGAGCCGCCGATCAAGCTTAAAAATCTGAAAATTGCAAAACCGTTTGAGTTTTTTATTGATATGTACGGCCTGCCGGGATATAACGAAGTCGATGTCACAAGCTTTGTCGCCGTAACATACACGCTTATGTTCGGCATAATGTTCGGAGATCTCGGACAGGGGTTGATACTGACTATTGTAGGAGCGCTGATGTGGAAGCTGAAAAAAATGGCGCTTGGCAAGGCGTTGATACCATGCGGATTTTCGGCAATGTTTTTCGGACTTGTTTACGGCTCCGTCTTCGGATATGAAGACCTGCTCGATCCGCTGTATAAAGCGGTGGGGATGAAAGGCAAGCCGCTGCCTGTGCTTGAAAGTGTAAATACGATTCTTGTGTTTGCGATCTCGATTGGTATTATACTTGTCACTTGTTCGATTCTTATCAATATTTTCGCTTGTCTCAAACGAAAAGCGCGCGGCGAAGCGATTTTCAGTCAAAACGGACTTGTCGGACTGCTGTTTTATCTTTCGGCTGTCAGCCTTGCGGTTGAATTTATGAGCAAAAAGGCAATTATCCCGACGCAGTTGAGCAAATGGCTGCTCATTGTATGCGCGCTGCTTTTGCTGTTTAAGGAAATTCTCATCGGTCTTTTCGAAAGAAAGCCTGACTGGAAGCCGGAAAGCTTCGGGGATTTTATAATGCAAAACATCTTTGAACTGCTCGAATATGTTTTGTCTTATGCCAGCAACACTGTGTCTTTCCTGCGAGTCGGCGCATTTGTGCTTGTCCACGCAGGCATGATGATGGTTGTGTTCAACCTTGCAGGAGAAAGCAAAAACATTTTTGTTATAATTCTGGGCAATGCGCTTGTTATTGCGCTTGAAGGACTTCTGACCGGCATTCAGGCAATGAGGCTTGAGTTTTACGAGATGTTCAGCCGCTTCTATGAGGGCGATGGCAGACCGTTCAACAGTGTTACAATTAAAAAACTGAAATAAATCTGATCTTTACGGAGGTATTCTTATGAAAACAACAATTATTTCTTTGCTGCTTGTTGCGGCTACCGTTATTATTTTTGCATCGGCATTTTTGGCTGTAAAAAAGCGTTTTGAGGGCAAGCCGGCAAAGAGAGCTTTGAGGATAAATCTTGCCGCTTTTGCCGTGATGGCGGTTATGGTATCTGTATTTACAATAACTTCTTTTGCTGCAAATGACCCGGCTCCCGACGCCGCAGCGACTCAGGCGCAGACGCAGACTGAAGAAACAGAGGAAACTTCCGGATCTTCTCACGGCATTGGGCTTCTGGCGGCAGGTCTTGCTACGGGTCTTGCCGGCATAGGCGGCGGTATCGCTGTTGCGGCAGGCGCGCCTTCGGCAATTTCAGCTACGAGCGAAAACCCCAAGGCATTCGGTAAAGCGATCATCTTCGTTGCTCTCGGCGAATCAATTGCGCTTTACGGCGTAGTTATTTCGATTTTGATACTTTCAAATCTGTAAGCTTCGGGCAGAAAGGCTAAGAATATGAAAATGTATGTTCTCAGCAGCCGATCCGATGTGCTTGCGGGGATGAGACTTGCAGGCATTGAGGGCAGTTTGATAAAAAGCGGCGAGGAGCTTGAAAGATTCATTTTGTCAAATCCGTTTGAAGATGTGGCAATACTTATGATCACGGGAACTCTTGCGAAGATGAATACAAAAATTGTTGATGAAATGAAGAAAAAAGATGTCCCGCTTGTCATCGAAATACCCGACGGCAAAGTTGATCCCGATGAGGAAGACCCTGTGACAAGATATGTCAGAGAAGCAATGGGCATCAAAATTTAACGGGCGAATTATCGTCGAAAGAAGGTTTTATAATTGAAAAAAACCGAAAGCAAAAATCTGTCGGAATTTATAAGGGCGATCAATGCTGACGCAGACAGAGCTTGTGAAAAAATAAAAAATGAATCTCTCAAAGAAAAAAGACAAAAGCTTTCCGACACATCAAAACTGCTTGAAAGTCAGTGCGGCGAAAAGATCGGCAGAGCCGAAAAAAATCTTCAAAGCGAAACCAACAAAGCCATAGCTGCGCTTGAAAACAAAATGCGGGATGAGCTTATCCAAAAGAGAAATCAGATAAGGCTTGATGTTTTTTCAAAAGTCGAAACAAAGCTGAAAGCTTTTACAAAGACGGCGGATTACTGTGAATTTCTTCTCAGGAGCGCCGCCGAGATAGGCAAAAAGCTCAAAGGCGAAAATCTTGTTTTATTCATGAGAGAGGAAGACATAAAATTTTCCGAAGATGTAAAAAAAGCTGTCGGAAAAACCTGCGATATTCAAACAGACAGCGCGATACTTTTCGGAGGACTCAAAGCGTCAACCGATATTCAGGCGGCGGACGACACTCTTGATGGCAGGCTTGAAAATGAGAAAGATTGGTTTGCAAACAACTCCAATCTGAAAATTGTTTAAAGTCGGGAGGCAAAAATATGACCGACAATAAAAATGTGATATTCGGCATCAACGGACCCGTTGTAACAATAAAAGGCAAAACTGATCTGAGCATGATGGAAACAGTGCTTGTCGGCGAAAAAAAGCTCGTCGGCGAGGTAATTAAGCTCGACGAAAAAATGACGACTATCCAGGTTTATGAGGAGACGACAGGGCTTCGACCCGGTGAAACAGTTGAGCCGACCGGTGCGATGATGAGCCTTACGCTCGGTCCGGGGATCGTGACGAATATTTTCGACGGTATTCAGCGGCCTTTGATGTCGATTGAAAAAGAATCCGGCGCATTTATTTCAAAAGGCGCAAGCGTTGAGCCTGTCGATACCCAAAAGCAATGGGATGTTAATATCATCGTCAAAGTCGGCGACAGCCTCGAATCCGGCAGCGTATACGCTCAGTGTCAGGAAACTTCCGCTATCGTCCATAAGATGATGGTGCCGCCCGGAGTGAGCGGAAAAGTCGTCGAAATAAAGGAAGACGGCAAATATAAATTAAACGATGTAATTGTCAAAATAAAACAAAATAACGGTGAGATATATAATTTAACTCTTTGCCAGAAATGGCCTATAAGAGTTCCCCGTCCTGTCAAAAAGCGTATGGGCGTAGTCAGACCTCTGATTACCGGGCAGCGTGTTATAGATACGGTTTTTCCGATTGCTAAAGGCGGAGCGGCTGCCATCCCCGGTGGATTCGGAACGGGAAAAACAATGACTCAGCACCAGCTTGCCAAATGGTGTGATGCAGATATAATCATCTATGTCGGATGCGGTGAACGCGGAAATGAGATGACTCAGGCTCTGACAGAATTTAGTGAGCTTGTCGATCCGAGAACGGGACGGCCGCTTACAGACAGGACAGTGCTCATTGCAAACACCTCCAATATGCCTGTTGCTGCTCGTGAAGCGTCAATATACACGGGCATCACGATAGCTGAATATTATCGTGATATGGGGTATCATACTGCTTTGATGTCGGATTCGACCTCACGGTGGGCGGAAGCGCTCAGGGAGATTTCCGGCAGACTTGAGGAAATGCCTGCCGACGAGGGATTCCCGGCTTATCTGCCGTCACGACTGTCGGAATTTTACGAAAGAGCAGGTTATGTTGAAACTCTCGGTGACAGCGAGGGCTCGGTTACGCTCATCGGCGCAGTTTCTCCGCAGGGCTCGGACTTTTCCGAACCTGTGACTCAGAACACAAAAAGATTCACCCGTTGTTTTTGGGCGCTTGACAAGTCTCTTGCGTATGCGCGCCACTATCCTGCTATCAACTGGAACGACAGCTACAGCGAATATACAGGCGAGCTTGAAAAATGGTATGAGGAAAATGTATCCCCGGATTTTTCGAAGTGCAGAGAAAAAATCCGTTCTATCCTGCTTGAAGAAAACGAGCTTCTTGAGATCGTCAATCTCGTCGGCTCGGATATGTTGCCGGACGATCAGAAGCTTACGCTTGAAACGGCACGGCTTATCAGGGTAGGTTTTTTGCAGCAAAATGCTTTTCATAAAGACGACACTTATGTTTCCCTTGAAAAGCAGTTGAAGATGATGCAGGTGATTTTGCATCTTCATGAAAAGTGTGTGCCGATAATTGCAAAACAGATCCCCATTTCACGAATTTTGCAGACGGGTCTTTTTGACAAGGCGGTAAAGATGAAATACGATATTGCCAACAATGAGCTTGAGAAGTTTGAAGAGTATATCAACGATATCGACCAAAAACTTGACGCGCTTTCAGCAGGGTGAGGTGACGGGCAAATGGAAATTACACAAAAAGGATTGCAGCAGATAAACGGATCGCTCGTCGTTGTTGAAGGCGTTGAAGATCCTCAGTATGAAGAAATGGTCGAGATCGAGCTTGACGGCGGCGAGAAGAAAATCGGCAGGATCGTCAAAATTGACGGAGACAGAGCAGTTGTACAGGTTTTCGAAGGAACGCGTGGAATTTCGATGACCAATGTCAAAATCAAAAAGACAGGAAAACCAATGGAAATACCGCTCTCCCCCGAAATTCTCGGCAGAGTTTTCGACGGTCTTGGCAGACCTAAGGACGATCTCGGCGAAATATACCCGACCTGCAGAAAAGATGTCAACGGCGCGCCGATAAATCCCGTGTCAAGAGTTTATCCCAAAAACTATATCAACACCGGCATTTCATCTATCGACGCTCTTACGACCCTGATCCGCGGACAGAAGCTTCCCATTTTTTCCGTCTCCGGCATGAAGCATAACGAGCTTGCCGTTCAGATAGTCAGGCAGGCTTCGATAGCTGACAGCGATGATTTTGCGATCGTTTTTGCGGCAATGGGCGTAAAAAACGATGTCGCTGAATATTTCAGAAAAAGCTTTGAAGAATCGAATGTTTTAAATAGAGTTGTCATGTATCTTAATCTTTCCAACGACCCTATTATTGAGAGGATAATAACTCCAAGGTGCGCGCTGACAGCGGCGGAATATCTTGCATACGAGCTTGGAATGCAGATACTTGTCGTCATGACCGATATGACCTCGTATGCCGAGGCTTTGCGTGAGTTCAGCTCGTCCAAGGGTGAGATTCCCGGAAGAAAAGGCTATCCCGGATATCTTTATTCCGACTTTGCGTCGCTTTATGAACGCGCAGGAATTATCACTTCTTCAAAGGGTTCTGTCACGCAGATACCGATCCTCACAATGCCAAACGATGATATAACCAACCCGATCCCCGACCTGACGGGATATATAACCGAAGGGCAGATAGTTCTTGACCGGTCGCTTGACGGAAAAGGCGTATATCCGCCGATAGGAATTCTTTCCTCGCTCTCAAGACTTATGAAGGACGGTATAGGCGCAGGATACACGAGGGAGGATCACAGCGCGCTTGCAAATCAGCTTTTTGCGGCTTATGCAAAAGTTCAGGAGGCAAAATCTCTGGCAGGCGTCATCGGTGAAGACGAGCTTTCCGAAACAGATAAGCTTTACATCAAATTCGGAAAAGAGTTTGACTCAAAATTTATCAACCAGGGATTTTTCGAAAACAGATCTATCGAACAGACGCTTGATCTCGGCTGGGAGCTGCTTTCCCTTTTGCCGAGAAAAGAGCTTGACCGTGTTGACGAGGAGATTCTCGATAAATTTTATAAACAAAAATAAAGCCGAAAAAATAACGGACGGAGGGATGTTATGGCTCAGAAAGTTTTTCCGACAAAAAGCAATTTGATAAACACAAAAAAGTCGCTTGAACTGACGAAAACAGGCTGGGAATTTCTTGACCGAAAGCGTAATATCCTTGTCCGTGAAATGATGAATGAAATTGACCGTTCAAAACAAATCCGATCACAGATCTCGGAAAATTTTTCCCAAGCCTTTCAGGCACTTCAAAACGCGAATGTTTCGATGGGACTTTTCGGCGGATATTCATTGATGATCCCCATAGAAGACAGTCTTCAAATCAGCTATTACAGCGTTATGGGAATTGAGATACCTAAAATTACTATTGACGAAAGCGCGATTTTACCTTATTATGGTATGGAGAAAACCGACTCACAGCTTGACTGCGCTTATTTGAAATTCAACGAAGTCAAGCGTCTTGTTGTCCGGCTTGCCGAGATCGAGACGGGTGTTTTCCGCCTTGCCGATATGATAAAGAAGACTCAAAAGCGTGCAAACGCCTTGAAGAATATTGTTATTCCGGAGTATGAACGCACGATAAAATATATTTCCGAGGCGCTTGATGAAAACGAGCGGGAGAGCTTTGCCAGACTGAAGGTCGTCAAAAACAGAGACGGCGAAAGCTCGTAAATGAAGGTGAAAGAATGAAACTGCGTAAAGATCAAAGAAGACGACTGATTATCGTTGTGTCGGCGGCTGCGGCTGCGCTGGCGATAGTCGTGCTGACTGTTTGTCTGATTGCTTCCAAAGCGAAAAAAAACTCGATCCGCGGCGAATGGAAAAGCAAAGAAAATATCACATATTCTTTTCAAAAAAACGAAATTCTTTCGGCAAAGTTTGAAAACGGTCTGATTCCGGTTTTGGAGACTGAGTACACAGGAGAATTGAGCGGCGAATATGTGATAAACAAAAAGGAAAAAACACTGATAATAACCATCAATTATTACAACAAAAAGCTTACTCAAAAATATTCCTATGAAATAAAAAATGAAATTCTTGCATTAAAAAATCTTGAAGACGCAACTTCGTCTGTTTATTATAAGCAGAAAACAAAAAAATAAAAATTGTTTTTCGCGGGGCAGAGAAAATCTGCTCCTTTTTTCATTCCATATAAACCCGATAATAATCCGAAATCTTTTTCACAAATTATTATTGCGGCAATGATCGCAAATTTATGTGGAGGTGAAAAATGCAAAAAATAATAAGAAGGATATTCTTTTTAAGCGTTGCTTTGAGCGTGACGATTTTCGCTCTTTTAGTATATGCTCAGACGATGATCCCGGATGAAATCAACATTTCAAATTCATCGAATATTTCATCGGGCGCAATTTTCACCTATGATATCTCAGACGGCAAAAATGATTCGGCAGCCGAATCCGCAGCAGGAGATGTGTACGAGCTGAATGTGAGACTTTTTGACGCAATTCCTGTCAAAAAAACCAAAGTTCTGCTCACAAAAAGAAAATATGTCACAGTCTCCGGTGATGTTTTCGGAATAAAGATGTATACGGACGGAGTTATGGTCGTTGCAAATGAAACTATCACAAACTCTGACGGGACAAAAATTTCCCCCGGTGAAACCGCAGGAGTCAAACCGGGTGATATCATAAAGCTTGTAAATTCCCAGCCCGTAAAGTCCTCTGCAAATCTTGCCGAAATAGTTTCTCGTTCAAAAGGGGAGAAGGTCGTGCTGACCGTCGTAAGAGACGGAAAACGGCAAAATCTGACTCTTCAGCCGGTTCTCAGCAAAACAGACGGTAAATATAAAATCGGTCTATGGGTCAGAGACAGTACGGCAGGCATAGGAACAATGACTTTCTTCGACAGAGAAAACGGAATGTTTGCAGGTCTTGGACACGCAGTATGCGATGTTGACACAGGTTTTGAGATGCCGATATCAGATGGCGACGCTGTAAAGGCGCAGATTAAAGGGTGTTACAAGGGCAAACCGGGAACACCGGGTGAATTGATAGGCATATTCGATAGCGGCTCGATAGGAAAACTGTATTATAACGGAGAAACCGGGATCTACGGACAGCTTGATTCTTTCGACAAAAACGCCTCTCAGATACCTGTTGCCGTTGCCGACGAAATACAACGGGGTCATGCAGATATCATCTGCACAGTTGACGGCAGCGGAAAGCAAAGGTACAGCGCTGAAATTGAAAGAGTTTACAAATCAAACAGCTCTGTAAAAAACATGGTCGTGAAGATCACTGACGAAAAGCTGCTTGCGCTTACAGGCGGTATTGTTCAAGGGATGAGCGGAACACCGATCATACAAAACGGAATGTTCGTCGGAGCAGTCACTCATGTTTTTGTAAACGATCCGACGAGAGGGTATGCAATTTTTGCAGAAAATATGGTCGTTACCGCACAGGATGTATACCGTGATATTTTAAAGCAAGCATCGTAAAGTATATTTCAGTCTTGCAAAAGGGGTCTCAAACGAATTTTATCGTCTGGGGCCCTGTAAAAATTTCGAGTAATTTTTTCAAAAAACAAACCTTTTGTCACTTTGTGCCACAATATATAGATATCAAACGAAACGGGCACACAAGAGAAAAAAATTCCTCAAAAAAGTGATTAACAACTATTGACAAAAATGGTAATTTATGGCAAAATTAACGCGTAACAACAGACAGAGACAACTATCTCGTTTGTTAGCAAATCACATTGATTTGTATCCAAATTAAAGTAACAAATTACGGAGGAACAAAAAATGGACAAAAGAATGCAGATACTTATCGCAGAAGAAGGAACACAGCAGGGAAAGCTTTTCAGAGGCGTACTTAGCGCGCACGGATTTGAAGTGTCGCTTTCGGCAAAAGACGGCAGAGAGGTTATCAACCGGCTGAAGAAGGAGAGCTTTGATGTGCTGATCATGGATACTTTCATGCCTCGTCTTGACGCGCTGGGAGTGCTGAAAGAGCTTGATTCTTTAAACTTAAAGAAAAGACCGATCGTTGTTGTTGTTTCAGGTGTGGACAACCCTCGCTTACAAAATGAATTGCTAAGCGCCGGAGCAGACTACTATTTCATAAAACCTTTCGAATTGGAAATGCTCGCCCAGAGAATTTCACAGATGACAGGATGGGATAACGACGAAAAGAAACCTTCATTTCCCAACAAGAAGAATGATTTGGAAATCGTCGTTTCCGACATCATGCATCAGATCGGTGTTCCTGCCCATATCAAAGGATATCAATATCTCAGACACGCAATAATCCTGTCCGTAGAAGACGGTGAAATGATGAGCAGCGTGACAAAGGTTTTGTATCCTACGGTTGCAAAGCATTTTAACACAACTCCCTCTCGAGTAGAGCGCGCGATCAGACACGCGATCGAGGTTGCGTGGGACAGAGGAGATGTAGATGTTTTGTCGTCATATTTCGGCTACACTATTCAAAACGAAAGAGGCAAACCGACAAACAGCGAGTTTATAGCTATGATAAGCGACAAGTTAAGGCTTAACCTTAAAGCGTCATAAAAGAGGCTGTCGCATTCAGAAAAAAACATCGTTTTCATCTAAATGCAACAGGCTTAAATCAAATGAGAGATTATGTAATTTGAAATCAAAAAACCTTTGCTTGTAAGTCTGATCCCGTTTTTGTCGGAAATAACAAGACAGTTGTCAGTGAATTTTTCCGCGTTTTTGCGAACAGCCTGAGGAATGGAAAATCCGAAATCATTTTTTACTTCGTTTTCCGACAACCCTTTTGACAGTCTCAGTTTCAGCATTGCGTATTCCTCAAAATCTCCGCCGCTGCCGTCGTCAGTTATTGCAAGAGGATCGTTGATGTAATTTTCAAGACTGTTTTCATGAAAAAAGCGTTTGCCGTTTAAAAAAGAATGAGCCGACGGACCGAATCCTATATATTCTTCGCAGTTCCAATACTTTAAATTGTGACGGCTTTCATAACCCTCTTTTGCAAAGTTGGAGATCTCATACTGTGAAAATCCGTTACCTTTGAGATATTCACATGTAAATTCGTACATATCCGCTGTCAGATCTTCGTCGGGAAAGACATATTTATCCCGGTGTTTTCCAAAGTAAGTTCCGTCTTCGATTTTCAGTATATATGCGCTTATATGCTTCGCGCCTGAAGAAATACAAAAGTCGAGCGTTTCTTTCAGCGAAGCAAGGCTCTGACGGGGAATACCGAGCATTACATCAAGAGAGAAGTTTTCGATGCCTGAGGATTTAAGAAGATCTGTTTTCTTGCTGATATCATCGGCTGAACTTTTTCTTCCAAGTATTTTTCTTTCTTCGTCAATTGCCGACTGAACGCCGAGAGAAAATCTGTTGACTCCGGCTTCTGCGGCTTTTTGAACAAATTCGCAGGTTAAAGACGACGGATTGGCTTCGAGCGTGATCTCACCATGTTGAAAACCGAATTGTTTTTTTGCCGTGGCGACGATGTCAAATATTTCGTCTCCCGTTAAAACGGACGGAGTGCCGCCGCCTATATAAATCGTGTCGGCGGAAAAGTTTTCGTATGAACAGATTTCTTTTTTTAAAGCGTCAAGAAAATCGGCTTTTTCTTTTTCACTGCATTTCAACGAGTAAAAGTCGCAATACGGACACTTGCTTTTGCAAAACGGAATGTGGATATAAATTCCTTTTGTTTTCAT
>JAFSTS010000232.1 GCA_017445685.1 Clostridia bacterium
CCAAGCAGGTCATCCAGTCGCCTAAACTTTTATCCGATTTAACCCATAACTAAATTCCACACCTACCTGAATTTAGTCTGGGAAATCCCTTCCCGGACTGTGGTTCCCTTTGCTGTCTTTTCGTTTTGAACCTCTGTTTTCCCATTTTTATTTGCCTTTTCACCCGTTTCCCGGTCTAATTTCCGCTTTTCCCACACTGTTTTCCGCCCCTCGTCCTACTGTGGAATTTACTTTGGGAATTGACGAACGATTTTTAAACCCTATGCCCGAAACTGAGGACATAGGGTAAGCGCATAATTATGATTATAATTATTTTATTTCCTGTTCAAGATTGCGAAAAATGTCTGTATCGAAAAAATCAGCAACCGATATTTCAAGACCGTCACATATCTTCTTGATCGTAACTACTCCGGGGTTTTTGCTCTCGCCGTAAATGATTGCCTTGACGGTAGTATACGGGATCCCGGATATTGCCGCAAGACGACAAAAGTTCAGATTTCTATCTTGACACAACTGCTCTATTCGCATCTTTGTCGCTTCTGCCATATTCATAAACATCACCGATTATTATAAATGTTGGTCATTTCCGTCCGTCATTCTTCATCCTCAATTTGAGAAAGGATAAAGCTTTTGACATTTTCGAGGCTGCTATTCTTCCATGCTTTTTCTTTTTCTTTTTCGGCAAGCGGACAGATGATCTGAAAATCAAGCGTTTCTCCGGGAACGCGTCCTGTGCGCAGAGGCTCGTTGAAATGAGCCTGCCACAAATTTTCAGTTGCGTCTCTGAAAATTGCCGGAAAAAGATATTTCATCTGTCTTTTTGTTGCCTGCACCAGAAGCTTTGCCGCCAGCGGCGCTAACAGCTTGTATTCTTCCGGCTGAACATCTTCAAAAATTTTCGGCAGCTCCGTTTTTTCGACTCTTTCGGCTTCCCTGTTGATTTTAATTCCAAAAGGCTCAAATGAAAACGAATCTTCGCTGAAATTTATCTTTACCAAAACACCGATGTCCGTATTGTTCTGAGAACGCTGATAGTCGGTGTCAAATATGAAATTTCCCAGAGAATAAAAAATCACCTTGTCTTTGACCGTTTCATAATTCATCGGAACATGGGGATGATGGGCAACAACTATATCCGCGCCCATTTCAAGATATTTCAAATATCTTTCCCTTGTATAAGGCGACGGAAGAGCAGTAAACTCCTCCCCTGCATGAGCAACGACAACACACCATCTGCATTCTTTTTTAATATTCTGTATGGTTTGACGGATCAATTCAAGTTCGCTCCAGCTAAAGCAGCCGCCTTTTTCTTCCGACGCAGGTCTGCACGCTCTCTGGTATCCTACTGAGAACACACCTATTCCGCCTGCTTGGCGAAGGATCAAAGGTTCTTTTGCCTGAAATATATCCATACCTGCGCCGATGGTTTTTATTCCGTTTTCCTCTGCGACTTTCAGAGTCGAACGAAGTCCGTCCTGTCCTGCGTCCATGATATGATTATTGTTGATATTCCAGATGTCGATCCCGTCGTTTTTCAATATCTTTACGGCGTCGGGAGAAATCGAATGAAGCAGTTGAGCCGCTCCGCTGTTTACGGTATTTTCAGGCTGACTGATAACGGGACCCTCAATGTTTGCAACAACATGATCGGCGCTTTTCATAAAGGCAAGAATGTCCCCGGACAAAAGCTCAGGGTCATTCCATTTTCCCGACATATAACGGTCAAAGCCTATATCGCCCGTAAAAACTATTGAAGATGTCGATTTTTCCTGTTTCATCATTTCATCATTCCCTGTAATTTTCTTTTTTCAAAAAATCCGTCACGATTTTTGCAATTCGTTCCGAGCTGTTTCCGTCGCACGCAGAAAGCTCCCGCCTGACAAATTCTTCTGTTTTTTCGTCCGCTTTTTCTGCGCGGACACAAGGCAAAATTTCTTCAAAATCCGTCACAACGTCTCCCGGCAGATCTTCGGGATAAGAAAGATAAAAATTACGCTCGTAACTGTCAAGATCGGGACAGTAGAAAACGATATTTTTCTTCAGCAAAGCCGCTTCAAAAATCACGGAGGAATAGTCGGTTATCAAACTGTCGCACGCTATCATAAGATCGATCGCCGACTCGTCCGACAAGTCAAAAATCTTTCCGTACTGACCGTTTTCAAAATATTTTTCTTTCATCACGGGATGACGCTTGAAAACAAACACTTCGTCTTCTGAAAGAAGGTTATCAAGTTTTTCAAAATCTATACCAAAATCAAACTTGAAATATCCGTTTTCGTTTTCACGAAAAGTCGGAGCGTAAAGATAGATTTTTTTGCCCTTCAAAAATTCATATTTTTTGAAGATTTTTTCTTCTGTTTCACGCTTGATTTTTTCGTCAAAAAGTCTGTCCGTTCTCGGCACACCGGCGGCAATGATTTTTTCTTCTCCTATACCGAAAGCGGAAGCGTAAAATTGTCTTACAAATTCCGAACTGACGCAGACCGCATCATAACGGG
>JAFSTS010000233.1 GCA_017445685.1 Clostridia bacterium
AGCGGCTTCGCGGAGAATGTCACTCTCCATACATTACCGCCGGGTTATTTTTTTAAAATTGATTACATCATTCCGTCGAAGAAATCGATCGTCTTCGAATCTTCCGTAAGAGTTACGATGGCTTTTTTCCAGGAAGCTGTATATCCTTCGGCGTTGCCCTGTCTTCTGTGTCTTCCGAGACAGTTCATTGTGTTTACCTTTGCAACCTTAACGCCGAAAAGCTCTTCAACAGCCTTTGCGATCTCGATCTTGTTGGCGTCCTTGGCTACTTTAAAAGTATATTTCTTCTCAGAAATGTGAGCCATGCTTTCCTCTGTGATGATCGGACGGAGGATAATGTCCTGTGCTATTTTACTCATGCATATACCTCCTCGATTTTGCTGACGGCATCTTTGAGAACTACGATAGTGTCGCAGTTGAGGATGTCGTAAACATTAAGCGTGTTGACAAGAGATGTTTTAACACCTGCAATGTTTCTTGCGCTTCTGTAGATAATGTCGTCTTTTTCGGGAAGAACGATAAGAACTTTCTTGCCTGTTTCAAGAGCAGAGAGGACTTTCGCAACTTCCTTTGTTTTGATTTCGGCAAGTTCAAGCTTTTCAAGAACTACCATTTCTTCAGCCGCAACCTTGGAGGACAAAGCAGACTTCATAGCAAGTCTCTTTACCTTCTTATTTACGGAGAAGCCGTATTCTCTCGGCTTGGGGCCGTGAGCAATACCGCCGTGATACCACTGCGGAGAACGGGTCGAGCCCTGTCTTGCGCGGCCGGTACCTTTCTGCCTCCACGGCTTTTTGCCGCCGCCGCTGACTTCTGAACGCGTGAGGGTTGACTGTGTGCCCTGACGCTGGTTGGCAAGGAAGCTAACGACCATAAGGTGCATAGCCGACATATTCGGTTCAACGCCGAAAACGCTTTCTGCAAGCTCCTGAGTGCCGACCTTCTTACCGGTCATATCGAAAATTGATACGCTAGGCATTATTTATTCCCTCCTTACGCTTTCTTTACGCTGTCTTTTACTATTACGACGCCGCCCTTAGGACCGGGGATCGCGCCCTTAATAGCGATGAGATTGTTTTCTGCATCGATTTTGACAACTTCCAAATTCTGAACTGTGACGCGTTCACATCCAAGATGACCTGCAAGCTTCTTTCCCTTGTAGACTCTCGAAGGATCCGAACAAGCGCCGAGCGAACCGGCGTGTCTTGCATTGGGACCTGTACCGTGAGACTCTTTAAGTCTTGCGAAGTTCCATCTTTTGATCGCGCCTGCGGTTCCCTTACCCTTGCTGGTGCCGACTACATCAACGATGTCGCCTGCTGCAAACACATCAGCTTTAAGTATGTCGCCTGCTTTGTACTCTGTTTCGGAGAATTTAAACTCTCTCAAAACTTTCTTGGGAGCAACATCAGCCTTTTCAAAATGCTTTGACATGGGCTTGTTGACTCTCTGGGGTTTCATGTCGCCAAAACCGAGCTGAACGGCGTCATAACCGTCGTTTTCAACCGTCTTGACCTGAACTACGGGGCACGGACCTGCTTCAACGACTGTTACGGGAATAACTTTTCCCTTTTCGTCAAAGATCTGGGTCATGCCGATTTTTTTGCCGATAAGACCTTTTTTCATAAAATGTTCCTCCTTTGGTTATTGGTTGAGAATCATCCCAACTTGACCTCGGTGTGAGTTTCGGCTGAAATTAAAGCTTAATTTCAATCTCAACACCGGCCGGAAGCTCAAGACCAGTCAGAGCTTCAACAGTTTTGTTTGAAGGTCTGATTATGTCGATAAGCCTTTTGTGAGTGTGCTGTTCAAACTGCTCGCGGCTGTCCTTGTATTTGTGGACTGCGCGAAGAACTGTTATAACTTCCTTCTCTGTCGGAAGCGGTACGGGACCG
>JAFSTS010000234.1 GCA_017445685.1 Clostridia bacterium
CTGCAGATTGAAATATGATTCAAAAAATGGTGAGGCTTACTATCTGAATGCTAAGGACAGTATGACGCTCGGCTTCATCCCGGAGCTTGTAGATGCCGGGATAAATTCATTTAAGATAGAAGGTCGCATGAAAAATAAGTATTATGCGGCTTATATGGCACATCTGTATAAGCACTATACTGATGTTTATATTGAAAAAGGAAGAGAACATTTTTGTGAGCTTAAGCGTGATCCCGAAAGTGAACTGAACAAAGACATAAAAAACGCCCTTGATATATACAACAGAGGTGGAAGCTTTCCGGCGTTTTTGTTTGCCGGTCAATCCGATGAAACTATCGAAAAGTCGATAAAAGGCCACAGGGGAGTGCCTGTCGGAAAGGTTGTTTCGGTAAATAAAAGCAAAAATAATTCAAAGGCAGAGATTGTACTCACAGAAAAAGTCAATCCAAAAGATGTACTTGATATCATCAGAAACGGTGAAAAAATATATGAATTTACCGCTGCAAACGCATCAAAAAAAGGTGAAAGAATTTCAGCAAATATCGGGTACTGTGATGTCAAGTCAAATGACGAGGTTTACAGAGTCAGAAACAATCATCTGCTCGAAAAAATCGATGACATGATAAACGATGCTTCCGAAGCATCAAGGATCCCTGCGGAAATATCAGTCCGCGCGAAGGCAGGGGAGTTGCTTGAAATGACATTTACGGCAAAAGAAATGTCGGTTACTGTCAGCGGCAGCGAGGTCCAAAAAGCCACATCAAAGCCGGTCACAAAAGAAGATGTGATAAAAGCGATAGGTAAGCTCAATGATACTGGATTTGTTCCGGAGAGAGTAGAGCTTGTATCGGATGGAGACTGCTTTTTCCCGATGAAAGAAGTGAAAGAGCTAAGGCGCAATGTTCTGGATAAATGGGAAGAAGAGTTTACGAAGAAATACATAGCACTACAAAGGTCAAGCCAAAATGCTGATTATTCCGGGCTGACAGATATCGTGAAGCAGTATGATGACAAGAAATTGAATTATAATGATGCTGAAAACAGAAACGGCTTTGAATCAGATAATTGTTTTGAGCACGATGATATAATAAGCTCGGTCGGTATAACTGCAGGTAATGAGAAAAAGTTTGTATCGATACTTAGCTTAGAACAATTGAAGTCAGTCACAAAAAATACAAATAAAAATGATATATTGATAGTGCGTCTTGAAGGCTTTTCGGAAGAAGAAATAAAAGAATATATCAAGATCAGAAAGTCATCTGATAAGACCTTTGCATTTTCGCTTCCGCGACCGCTTCATGGGGAAATACTTGAAAAGGTCGAGACGCTTGTAGGCCGCATCCTGGCTGACTACGGCGATGATAGTTTCGGGGACATTTTTGTCGCAAACAGCCTTGCGTCGATCGCGTTTAGAAACAGATTTTTTTCGTCGACCCCGATGTATGCCGATGTAAATCTCTATATGGAAAATGACTTGGCGAAGGATGTATTTGCCGGGCTTGGTATCGTCGGTGTTGTGGCGCTTGATGCGAAGCAGGTGCCGGTGATGACCACGAAACACCGGATTGATGCGACGATGATCACGACGCCTAAACGGGACGCTTTCTCCGTCGTGCATCACGGCGAGTATGGTTA
>JAFSTS010000235.1 GCA_017445685.1 Clostridia bacterium
AATCTGAACAAAGCAACGCCACCCGTTTGACGCAAACGAGTGGTTTTATCTTTTAATTATTCTTATGCTTCTTCAAAAACAGACTTATCAAGTCCGCAGATGGGGCATACAAAATCTTCGGGCAGATCTTCCCATGCTGTGCCGGGAGCAATGCCGTTTTCTTCATCGCCTATTTCGGGATCGTATTCGTATCCGCAGGGACATACATATTTCATTTTTTTCACCTCTTATGTATTAAAAATATCTCTTCAAAAGTCCTTCGAAAGCCTTGCCGTGTCTTGCTTCGTCTCTTGCCATCTCGTGAACTGTGTCGTGGATAGCGTCGAGGTTAAGCGCCTTTGCTCTCTTGGCAAGGTCTGTCTTGCCTGCTGTTGCGCCGTTTTCAGCGTCGATTCTCATTTCAAGGTTTTTCTTTGTGCTGTCTGTGAGAACTTCACCGAGAAGCTCTGCAAACTTTGCCGCGTGCTCTGCTTCTTCCCATGCAGCCTTTTCCCAATATGCGCCGATTTCGGGATAACCTTCTCTATACGCTACTCTGGACATCGCAAGATACATTCCGACTTCGGAACATTCGGCTGTGAAATTGGAGCGAAGATCCTCGATGATATCCTCCGGAACGCCCTGTGCTACGCCGACGACATGCTCGGCAGCCCATTCGCGCTCGCCTGCCTGCTCAGTAAATTTCTCGGCAGGGGCTTTACATACGGGACATTCTTCAGGCGGATTATCGCCTTCGTGAACATAGCCGCAAACGCTGCATACATATTTTTTCATAAACTTGTCCTCCGTTTAAAAATTTTAGTTGTGTTTCAGTCCTCTGACTTAATAATATTTTATTTTATTCGGCGGATTTTGTCAACAAGTATATTAAATATTTTTTGTGAACATATAATTAGTTTCGGTGAATGATAATGAAAAATTTTTTTAAAATTTCTTTTTTGATTTTAATCGTTTGTCTGAGCGGCTGCGGCAAAAGCGTCCGTTCGGACGAAACAGGCTCCGCCGCCATACGCGGAGTATGGATAAGTATTTACGATATGCCGCTGCCGGTAGATAGCGAAGAAAGTTTTTCTGCTGAAATTGAAAAGATGTTTTCAAGTCTTCAACAGCAAAGTTTCGACAATGTTTTCGTTCAGGTCAGACCTTTTTGCGACGCGCTTTATGTATCGAAAATTTTCCCTTTCAGCCGATGTCTGACAGGCGTACAGGGCGCTGACCCCGGATTTGACCCGATGAAAAAAATGATATCCTGCGCCCATGAACACAAGCTGAAATTCCACGCATGGATAAACCCGTACAGAATTTTAAGCGAGAACGATATTTCAAAGCTATGCAGCGGCAACCCTGCGCTGAAGATGACGGACGACGGAGAAAGCAGCGTTTTCTTTTGCGACAGCGGAATTTTTTTTAACCCTGCGTCTGTCAGCGCTCAAAAGCTTATCCTTGACGGCGTGCGTGAAATAGTTGAAAACTACGATGTAGACGGAATACATATCGACGATTATTTTTATCCGACAACGGACAGTTCCATCGACAAAAATCAGTTTGAAAAATACAGCGGAAATCTATCCTTGAACGAATGGAGAATGGCGAACATAAACAGCTTTGTCAGTTCAATGTATTCTGTGGTAAAATCGTCGGGCAAAAATATTGTTGTCAGCATCAGTCCGTCAGGCGACATTGACAGCAACTATGATCTTCACTTTGCCGATGTAAAAAAATGGCTCTCATGCGAAGGGTACGCGGACTTGATCATTCCGCAGATTTATTTCGGGTTTGAAAATCAGGAAAATCCGTTTAAAAAAACTCTCGAAGAATGGAAAGCGCTTCCGCGAAGCAAAAATGTCGCTCTTGCCGTAGGTCTTGCGCTCTACAAAGGCGGCAAAGAGGACGAATTTGCCGGAACGGGAAAGGACGAATGGCTTGAAAGCTCCGACATAATCAAGCGGCAGATCGAAATGCTCAACGATACCGGCTTTGCGCTTTATTCCTACTCGTACCTTACAAACAATGAAGGGAAAAATCTTTTATCTGCAAATGGCTTTTTTCCTGATGAATGAGCTTATCACAAACGCAGGCACGCACAGCATAAACCAGACGGCAGCATATTTCGGGCAGACCTGACCCAAGAGGTTGAATCTTATCCCGGAATAATCCCAGACCTGCATTTTAAGACGGATATTGACAACATATCCGCACACAAACTCCATTGACGAAATTACTGCGCTTCCGGCAAGGCATTTTAAAATGTAATTTGTCTTCTGCATTAAAACATCGAGAAAATACAATGCCGAAAAAACAATTCCGCCAAGCAGAAGCATCGTCCAGTGAGTATGTCCGCGGAACAAAACTTCCGTCAGCCCGTAAAGCACTGCGCCAAAGGAAAAAACTATAAAATATTCATGCGTTTTTTTCAAAAATATCACCGATTTTATTTTTTGAAAACCGGCTTCAAATTATCAGCAGAAAAATATGTCTGGTGATTTGATTTTTTTTATGAAAGTTGTTATAATAGTTTTCATCAAATAAACTTTCAGGGTGAACAAATGAAAAAAGATAAAATCAGAAATTTTTCTATCATCGCTCACATTGACCACGGCAAGTCGACTCTTGCCGACAGACTTCTTGAACTGACCGACTCCGTAGCTTTGAGAGATATGCAGGATCAGCTTCTTGACAACATGGATCTCGAAAGAGAGCGAGGAATTACAATAAAGTCCCACGCCGTCAAGCTCGACTACAAAGCAAAGGACGGCGAAACTTATTACCTCAACCTCATCGACACTCCCGGTCATGTTGACTTCAACTACGAGGTTTCCAGATCTCTTGCCGCCTGTGAGGGCGCAGTTCTTATCACCGACGCCTCTCAGGGAATCGAAGCTCAGACTCTTGCAAACACCTATCTTGCGCTTGATCATGATCTTGAGCTTGTGCCTGTTATCAACAAAATTGATCTGCCCTCTGCCGAGCCTGACAGAGTTTGCGCTGAAATCGAGGATGTTATCGGACTTGACTGCTCCGAAGCTCCGAGGGTCAGCGCCAAAACAGGCGAAAACGTTGAGCTTGTGCTTGAAAAAATTGTCTCCGACATCCCTGCTCCCGAATCAAACGACGACGCTCCTTTGCGCGCGCTGATTTTCGACTCGATTTACGACAGCTACCGCGGAGTCATTGTATATGTCAGGATCATGGACGGAAAAATAAAATCAGGCGACACGATGAGAATGATGGCGACCGGCGCGGAATTTACCGTTGTCGATGTCGGCTACATGAGAGCGCAGGGCATGGAAAGCGCAAAGGAGCTTTCCTCCGGCGAAGTCGGATATATC
>JAFSTS010000236.1 GCA_017445685.1 Clostridia bacterium
GATAACCAAATAGAAATCGTGCATGCCCAGGGATCTGTAGAAGATCTGGAAAATGACGCCGCTTATACAAAAAAGGCAAATTATATAACCGTAAGCGATTTTATTCTCATCACTTGCGCGCAGAAACACCTTTTCAAGCAGATATGCCGTGCCGACAACAACAGCATAAAAGACCACCATTGAGTAAACCCAAAAAGACCTGTAAGTAGGGTTTCTTATTATCCATAAATAAATCTGGCTTGGTAAAATCCTCGAAAAAAAGCCAATGCTGAAGTCAACCACGTGAAACGAATAGGTGACCTTATTGCAATCAGGCAACCTGTCGTTGCCCCCGATAAAAAGTGATATCGCAATCAGCATCAAAAACGCAAGCATGTACTTATGCCTGACAATGATGTTTTGTTTTTTCGTCATATCAACACTCCGATTCAAAAAGAAAGTTTATGCTTTAACGCTATCGCGACATCGTTGCGCGCGGATCAGACATTACTGAGAAATAAGCGACAGCATACAAAGCAGCCAGATAATACAAAAATGTAAACGGCAAGAGCGACATTACAAAGGACAATGGGATCAAAACCACATTTCCCCTTTGCGAGAAAACTAAAAGAACGTCTTCAGGGCCGGGAATGCATTCATCAGCATCGGCTCCTCAAAAGATATAACGTAACACATTGCCAACGCCCACGGCAACGTGACATTGATCGTGCTTTTGAATCGCAGCGCCATAGCCAAAAGCAACACTATGCTCCAGACATATGCGCAAGTCATCAGCGTTTTCTTGCCTTTTTCTATCGGGAAAGCCTCGAAGCCATTATTATTGTCTTCATCTTCATCTTCATCTTAATCTTCATCCTCTTCGTCATCGTCTTCATAGCTTTCTGTTTTGTGGTTTTGAAGAATGACAAACGCGATCACAACGATCGGGATGAGCACAAATTTATTCATGCTCACAAAAATCCTTGAAAGGTCTGTTTCCATATCCTTGTTGATATAGCTGAAATACAAAGAAGCGGCGAAGCCGAGCTGGACAATAGCCGTAAATACCGGCGTTGCCTTGTCGGTTTTGCAAAGCTGTGCAGACCAAACAAGCATGACAGCGGGCAAACAGTATATTGCAAAATTTATATCGTAATACGAGACCCCTGCGCTGACAACAGTCGTCAACACAAATACTATCCACTGATTCTTAATCATCGTCACCGCCGTCAGCAACACTAAAAGCGCAAACAACGGCAACGGGTTCAGTTTTATCTCAGCCACGATATCGGCAAACATTGCGATCAAAAGCGCAAAGTACAGACCGACAACTGTTTTTTTGATGATTGATCTCATGATTTCTCCGTCCTAAATCAGCCTATATACGAATAATGTCTGAGTAAAAATGCCACAACTAAAAACAACAGCAAATGAATCGTATTGATTTTCTTCAGGTTTAACGAGACGATCTCGGCAAAAGTATCTCTTTCTCTGAACATCAGATAAAGGAAGAAAACAAAAATACAGATGATCGAATGATGGGAATACCTGATTTTGTCCAACGAAAGAAGAGTCAGGCCGAAAAACGCAACAACAAACAGCGCAAAAGCGCAAAACAGCGAAAATTTCTTTAGTTTATTCTTACAGCTCTTGTAAAACTGTCCGCAACACTTGTAATAAAACGCAACATACGGTATTCCGACCAGAACAATAGAAACGTAGATCCACAAAATGTTATGAACAAGCCCTTTCACAGAGGCTGAAGTCAATTTGAAATTGAGGTAGAACTGATACACAACTCCGTTTATAAAATCGTTCAGATCGTCCGGCAAAAAGCTGAGGTTGAAAAGTTGTGACTTGTTTATTACTATGTCTACTCCCCATCCGGTCAGATCCATTTCTTTAAACATGACGTAGTCATAGAAAGTATAAATAGATCCGCCCCTGCTATTGATGAAATCATGGAGCTTTTCTTTCGTCCATCCGTCCAAATGAGACTCGTTGTACAGGAAGATTATAGCAAAGGCAACGGACAAAACAATGCTCAGCGCCAGGACGGAGATCATGAGCTTTTTTTCCTTCCCTTCCATTTCCGACGCTTCATACAGGAGAATGATCGACATCAACGGAATGTAGCAAAGCATTGCTCCATAGTGTACAAAAACCATAAACACAAAGCAAAGCGGGATCAAAAACCTGGTCTTTTTGCTTTGAAGCGAGAGAAAGAATGCAACGAACGCAACGATCCAATATACGTCGATGATGCCCAGCGCGCAGAAAAACAGATTGAATACAAACCCGCTGACGCAAAAAAGAATGATAATATATGCATACGATGTCTTGTATTCCTCAGGCGCGCAAAGATATATTTTTTCAAGAAAATACGATATGATCAGGCAGAGGATGAGGAGCAGTGCGGCCGAATAAGCTACATAGAGCTCTTGTGTCGGATTTTTGAAGATCCACATGAATATCTGACCGGGCAGAACTTTTGAAATAAAACCTAAGCTGAAATCAACTATATGATATGTATAGCACAGCTCCACATAATGAAGCTGAACTATCCTATCCCCGTTGCCTAAAAACTGAAAAAAAGCAATCATAGCGAAGCAAACAAGCATAAACTTATGCTTGCTGAATAATCCAACCGCTTTTCCCATAGTGCTCCTCTCAGTCATGTCAATAATATCAATCTTCCGAGCCGTCGTAAATCAAGCCTGTCAGCCAAATGCCGCCTTCTAAGATCCGAGGACCCTGTAGGGATCGAATCTGATCAGGAACGATAAAACCATGTATAATAAGCAGGCTAACTTTTCGGGTTTGACCGTTGTCTTGCCTCTAAAAGGCAACAGTTCGTCTCCCTGAGATTTTAAAACAACCAAGAAGAAGATGAAACAACCGGTAAATGCGTGAGAATACCATCTGGCATAGTCATAAGAGAATAAGACCGAGGACAAAAACGTAAACGGGAACAGTGCCATCGCGCAAAAACAGCTAAACCTTTTGAGCTTATCTTTGGACGAACCGAACGTCTTGCCAAACGTCCGATAAATGCAGACCATCGCAGGCGCTCCCGAGAGCATTAAAATGAAGATCATTTTGGCGGCATCATTTTTTAGTGAAGGAATGCTATTTAACAATGAAAAGTTCATGTATATTTGCCCGGCAATTTCATTTACAAATTTTTTCAGGGAAGCAGGCAAGAAGTCTGCGCTGATCAATTCTTTGTAATTGAAATGCATCACTCCTTCCGGAGATTCCATTTTAAACTTTTTGAAGAAAGCGTATGAATAATACTCGTTGTTTTCAGAGCCTTTCATGGATAAATACTCGTCCAACTCTTCGTAAGTCATTTTCAGATTATACGCTTCGTTGTAATGGAAGAAAGCAAATGCACCCAAGGCTACCGCGACGGAAACGGCGAAAACAATAAGGAGATATCTTTTTTCGCTTTTTTCCGCGGCGATCGAAGCTTTGTACAGAATGATAATCGACATCAGCGGTATATAGCACAAAAACGACGCGAAGTGAACCGCGATCATGA
>JAFSTS010000237.1 GCA_017445685.1 Clostridia bacterium
ACAGCGTGAAGGATTACAGGGTTTTCGACGAGCCTGTTTATAAATACTATAGAATTAACGATAAGGAATTTGCCCGGCTGGAATCGGGACTTTATATGCTTTGATGAAAAAAGTAACGAAAAGAGAAATTTTGACATATATCTTCTTTGGCATACTCACCACGGTCGTAGGCTGGGGAAGCTATACGGTTTTTGTCAACGCGGCGAAAATGACTGTTTTTTGGTCAAATGCGCTAAGCTGGTTGCTTGCGGCTGCGTTTGCGTTTGTGACGAACAAAATTTGGGTCTTCAAATCAAAAGATATGAGCCCGAAAGGTCTTGCAAGAGAGATCATAACTTTCTTTTCTTCAAGGATCGCCACAGGCGTACTTGAGATCGCGCTCGTTCCGCTTCTTGAAAAGCTGCGCTTTGACAGTCCTTTTTTCAGAGTTGCGTCGTCGATCGGACTTAGCCGGAAAATCTTTTTTACAAGCGGCATATATTCAAAAATTTTTGTTTCCGTCCTTGTAGTTGTGCTGAACTATATCCTCTCAAAGCTTTTTGTGTTCAAAGATAAAAAAGAAGAATGATTTTTTCCTTCGATAATAATTCGGAGGATTTTTTGGTGTTTTTAATAACAATTGATTTTTTTGACACTATATGGTATTATTTTATAAAATGTACAGAGGGTGATTTATATGAAGAAAATACTGACGATTTTGCTTGCGCTGATTATTGTTTTGAGCATGGTCGTGCCTGCTTTTGCAAATGAAACGAGCGACGATCTTCCGCTTGTGTATTTCAGCGGAAGAGGCTGTTCTCTTGTCCGACCAGACGGCACATATATCTGGGAGCCTGAGGGAAGCGTTATCGACAACATGAAGGACAACCTTTCAGATATAGCCAAGCTGATGGTCAAAGGCAATCTGACTCGAAACTTCGACGAGTTCAACGATCTGATCTACGATTGCGTTGCTCCCGTTTATTCAGACTCAGCCCTTGGAAAAGACGGTTTTCCGACGGACGGCTCAACTGTGCCGGATCATCTCAACTGGCGTCTTGGGCTTGACCGCGTGAAGACAACAATTGCTCTTGACGAGGGGAGATATCCTGTTTACCGCTGGCATTACGACTGGCGTCTGTCTCCGATAACTCTTGCCGACGAGCTGAATGACTATATCAATGCCGTGCTTGACGAGACCGGCGCTGAACAGGTCAATATTCTAAGCCGCTGCGAAGGCTCGACGATAACATATTGCTATCTTTACAAATACGGCACGGACAAGGTACATTCATGCGTGCTCAATTCCGACATCACAAACGGACTTGACTTCACAAGCTCGCTGTTTTCCGGTGAAATCGTCATTGACCCTGCGGCATTGAATAATTTTGTTCAGTTTTTTGCAGAGAATCAGAATATCACGATCAACAACGAAGAAACGACCGATATGCTGCTCGATCTGATTTCGTTTTTGCAGTCTGCCGGCGTTCTCAAAGCAGGAACAGAGCTTCTTGAATTTGGTTTTGACACCGTCAAGGACGATCTAATTACGAGAATTTTGAAAAGCTCTTTTGCGACATTCCCCGCATATTGGGCAATGGTCACGCCCGACAAGTATGAAAAGGCAAAGCAGTTTGTTTTCGGCTCGGATAGTGAAGAATATTCCGGCTTGATAAGACTGACGGACGAATATTTTGTAATGCAGAAAAACAGCGTCGAATTTTTGAAGTCTATCAGCGACGAAGTAAACATCTGCATAATTTCAAAGTACGGTATGCCGGAAATTCCGCTTTCGGAAAATGCAACGGAGGAATCCGACATTTACCTTGCGACAAGGCTTTCTTCCTACGGAGCAACCTGCGCCGATTTTGACGGCACACTTTCAGGCAAATATATTGCAGCCCGTACAGAGGAAGGCTACGGAAAATATATTTCTCCCGACTGCAAGATAGACGCTTCGACCTGCGCTCTTCCCGATACGACATGGTTTATCAAGGGCATGGCGCACAGATGCTTTGCCGCCTGCGTGGACACTCTTTCGGTGGAATTTGTAAACAGCGAAAATATGACAGTTTTCAACAACGAAAAATATCCGCAGTTTTTGCAGTTTACCGCGACAAACGACAGTCTCAACGACGCGGAAGGATATCTTACTCCCATTGCCGCCTCCCAGCCGGACAACACAGGCTTTGCAGGAAAAATCCTTGGCAGAATAATCGATCCGTTTGTAAAATTCCGGGAATTTTTGAAATCATTTTTCAGATTTATAAAAACCGTTATCTAACTTAAAAATCCCTCGAAGCTCAAAAAGGCTTCGGGGGATGATTGTTATATAAGGAAACAGCAGAAACGGATATCAGTCGATTTCCGCTCCGACTTCTCTGAGCGTATTCTGAACTGATTTAATGTCTACGGTGTGAGCGTTGGAGCCTGTTTTTTTCGCAACGGAAACCGCAATTCCGGCAGCTTCGCCAAGGCTTGCGCATATCGGCATGATCCTTATTGCAGAATGCGCTTCATGATTAGCTGAAATGCATCGGCCGGCAACGAGCATATTGTCGTACTCTTTAGGCAGCAGACAGCGATAGGGAATTTTGTAATATTCTCCCTCCTTGAAATGATAAAGCGTCGTGCCTGTTCCGGTCGGATTGTGAATGTCGATCGAGTAGCAGCCCAGAGCTATCGTATCTTCAAAATCGACTGTGTTTTTGAGCTCTTCACCTGTGAGAATGTGCTCGCCTTTGAGCTTGCGGCTTTCACGAACGCCTATATGGCTCGCTATGGAAATCAGCTCGGCTTTTTTGCACGACTGAGCATTTTCCTTTAGGAACTTGAACATTTCAAGAACCTGTTTTCTTGCGATAATTTCAGCCTCTGTAATTTCAAACGGATCAACGGGATTGTGCTTGACTACGCGTGTAGTGTTGAAATGTATAACATCTTCTCCAAGACCGTAAAAAACAAGAATATCTTCACGCGGATTTTGCATAAGTCCTTTTTCTCTTTGCTCAATGTAAAGCTTGTTAAGCGCATACAGCTCGCTGTTGAAAAGCTTAACATCGACATTGCAGATCCGAAAACAAGTCGTCATCGGCTGACAGTAGTTGTCGCTCTCTCTGCCAAGCTGATAGCCGCAGCCTGTCATGTAGATAAGCTCTCCGTCACCCGAAGCGTCGATAAAGAAATCTGCCTCGATTTCAATAATGCCTGATTTTGTTGCGACAGAAACTTTTTTGACATCTCTGCCGTCCGTCTTTGCTTCAATGACAGTTGCATGAAAAAGAACTTCCGCTCCGGCTTCTTTTACTATGTCGTCGAAAACAAATTTGTAAAATTCCCATGAGTGCTCATTGTATTCGGCAAACCTGTCTACCATTTCAGTAAAGAGACCCTTGTTCGTGTCTTTTCCGCCTTCACCCCTGACGGTGTAAGGCATAAAGGGGTATACAAGGCTGTTGCTCATGGCGCCGCCAAGATGACCGTATTTCTCTATAAGCAGAACGGAAAGTCCCTGCCTGGCGGCGCTGACAGCCGCCGCAACGCCGGATATACCTCCGCCGAGAACTATTAAATCGTATTTTTTCATAGGATGTGCCTCCTTAGGCTTTACCTTTTTGTGATTATTATTTTAGCACTAAACCAAAAACAATGCAACAGAAAAGTTTAAACGCAAATTTCATTCTGTCCGCCGGCTCGCAGGCAAGCTGCCTGTGCCAATCCGTGTTAGTTGGATAAATTTTTTCGGTTTTGCGGTCGAGCAGGGAGTTTGTTTTATTATTACTTACGGCTCGCACAGTCAATGAGAAAGTCAGATTATCACCAACACGGCATGGGTCAAGCGTCACGCTTGCTCGCGCACTTCGGTAAAAAATCCGATAAACACCGATACGGCTTGTCAGCAGCGACTCGCCGTCGGGCAACGGCGATGGCGGAATCGAAAGCGATATTCTGCGCCGCAGGCGCTTTCTTGAATATCAATCCTTCAAATTTTTTGCAAATTCGAGAAGAGCAATTTTGTTGTTATTCAATTCGCCGCTGAGAACTTTTTCAAGCATTTTGTTGAGCGCATACCCGATCTCTTTACCCTCAAGCCCGATGTTTTTAAGGTCGTTGCCGTTCACTTCGAGCTGTGCAAGCGTGACGCAGAGGTCTTCTTTATCGCACTCGTCAAGCTTATTGATAAAGTCATCGCACATTTTAAGCCGTGACAAAAACATTTCGTTTTGAGCCATGATGTCGGCTCTGGAAACTTCGTCAAGCTTTCGCAAAAAATCGTAGCCGTACCGGCTTATGTATTTCGGAACATTTTGGATATTTTCATACAGCCTGTCGTCATGGTGCAAAACAAGCTCAGTAACCGAACGAACTGTGTTTTTGTCAAACTTCAATCTTTGAAGTATTTCCTCTGCAATTTTGCTTCCGATGAGAGCATGGGTTTTGAAATGATCAACCCCGTTTTCGTCAGTAGTTTTGACAAGCGGCTTTCCGATGTCGTGCAAAAGCATGGTCAGCCGAACGATCCTGTCCTTCTTTGATTTTTCAACGCTGCGGCAGATGTGTTCCCAAACATCGTAAACATGGTAAACGCAGTTTTGCGCAACATTTTTTGTCTTTTCAAGCTCAGGAATGATAAAGAAAAAAACATCGTCAAATTCCTGTAAAACATCAAAAACATTTTCGCCCATTAGCGTCTTCTCGATTTCAGCGCGGATCCTTTCCGCTGAAACATTTTTGAGAAGATGTTTTTTTTCATGGATCATTTCAGCGGTATTTTTTTCGATTTTAAAATTCAAAACAGATGCAAAACGGATCGCTCGAAGTATTCTCAGCGCGTCCTCTTCGAATCTTTTTCCAGCGTCGCCTACGCAGCGGATAGTTTTATTTTTTATGTCCTCCGCTCCGAAAAAAGGATCGACAATTCCCTCGTCGGACGAGTAAGCAATTGCGTTGACGGTGAAATCCCTGCGCGAGAGATCATCTTTGATACTTTGCACGAAGGTTACGCTGTCGGGATGTCTATTGTCGGAATAGTTTCCCTCTGTTCGAAAGGAGGTGACTTCAAAATTTCGATGGTTGATAATAACTCCGACAGTGCCGTGCTTGAGCCCGTTTAAAACAAGCTTTCTGTTTGAAAAGATCGCTTTCGTCGCTTCCGGAAGCGCTGAGGTTGTAATATCCCAGTCGTGCGGCGCTTTTTGCATAAGGCTGTCGCGCACACATCCGCCGACTGCGTATGCGCTGTGACCGTTTGCTTTGAGAGATTCGATTATTTCATTAACTTCTTCCGGCAGGTCAATCACTGTTTTCACATCCTTTGTATTTACAATTTTATCATAATCTTTTATAATATACAACAACGGAGGCGAAATTTATGAACATTCAGATTTTCGGCACAAACAAGTGTTTCGAGACAAAAAAGGCGCAGAGGTACTTCAAAGAAAGAGGCATCAAATTCCAGTTTGTCGACATCTCAAAGTACCCGATGAGTCCGGGAGAATTTAACAATGTAGTTCACGCGCTCAAATTGCCGATCAGGGAAATGATAAATAAAAAAAGCAAGGACTACGAAAAGTCTTTTGTCGCATATCTTGCCGATGATGCAGTTGAGGACAAGCTTTTTGAGACTCAGACTCTTTTCATTACTCCCGTAGTGAGAAACGGAAAGCAGGCAACCGTCGGCTACTGTCCTGACGTTTGGAAAAATTGGGACTGAAATAAGACAAAAAAACAAAAATTTTCATAAAATACATTAAAAAGTTACACAAAAGTTACAAAAAGGTTGCATTTTTTAATTAAATATGTTATAATTCTCGTGTTATTGTTTTAGAAGAGGCAACCAATTGTGCTTTTTAAAACGGAGGTAACGAGATGAAGAGAATATCTGCAAAACTTTTGTGTGTATTTTTGTGTCTTGCGACGCTGATATCGACTATGTCGGCGGCAGTTTTTGCGCTGCCGGATTTTGAGGATGATTACGGCGCATTTCTTGAAAAGCTCGGCTATTACGAGTCGAGAAATACTTACAACATCACCAATGAATACGGCTATCTTGGCAGGTGGCAGCTTGGTCATCTTGCACTTCAGGATGTCGGCTTCATGAGCGACAGCAAAACTTATTCCGACCTTGCCGCAAGCTACGGCGTAAAAAGCGACGAGGATTTTCTCAACACTCCTGCCGCGCAGGATTACTGCGTACAGGCACTTCACAAAAAGATATGGGGATATATCCGCTACTACGGCGACGAGCAGTATCTCGGTCAAACAATGTGGAATATCAAAATCACGATTTCAGGCATGGTCGCGGCGGCGCATCTTGTCGGCGCGGGTGCACTGCATGAAATGCTCAAATCCGGCGTAGTTGCAACGGACGCAAACGGCTCAACTGCAACATTTTATCTCAAAGAGCTTGGCGGCTACAATATTTCAAAGTCTATCGGCACTACGATAACCGATCCTGCGACCCCGACAACTCCGTCAGAGCCTTCCGGAAACGAGTCGACAATTCATTTTTACGAAAACTACAGCGGCACCAACTATCTTCTTGCAACCGACTTTTCATCTTCGATAAATTCCTCTCTTCTCAAGTCGAGGGATGCGGGCGTTTACAGCCTGAGCATTGATAAAACTAACGCGTATGAAAACGAAAACAGCCTGAAAATCGTCGGCTCGTCGGCAGGAAGTCCAACGAAAGATCTTTATTGGTCGACTCAGACAAGTCCGGGAACGAATGAAGGATATGCCGGCGACAGCAAGACCATGACGCTCTCCTTTTACGCGAAGGCTAATGTATCCGGCGCAAAGATGTACTGGCGCTTTGGCTACGGCAGCGAGTGTGAGGCGCTGAATCTGACTACCGCCTGGAAAAAATATACTCTCACTTTCACAAAGAAGTCTTCAGACGGCAATGTTCTTCACCCGTATTTCAGCAAAGCGGGAACATTTTATCTTAACAATGTTACTCTTGTTGACGGCTCAACTGCCGCAACGCTGACTTCGCACGAAAGCAAAGCTTCGCAGTATTCTTCTTTGAAGGCGACTATCGGCAAAAAATATTCGTCTCTTCCCAATCCGACGAGAAGCGGCTATACTTTCGACGGCTGGTATACTGCCAAAATCGGCGGAACGAAGATCACAACTTCGACAACAGCCGCCGCAAAGGACACAATAGCTTATGCTCACTGGACGAAGGATACTACATATATTCCCGTCAAGACATCTTCCTACAACGGTCATTATTACAGCGTTTTCAACGATGATCTTTCATGGAACGAGGCTAAGACCGTTTGCGAAAAAATGGGCGGACATCTCGTCACGATAGGAAGCCTTAACGAAAATAATTTTGTCAAAAACCTTGTTGCGTCTCAAAGCAAAGGCGTCTACTGGATAGGAGCTAAGCTTTCCTCATCAAGCTGGAGCTGGGTGACGGGCGAAGCTTTCAGCTACAAAAATTGGGCGGCAGGTCAGCCGAGCGGCGGCGAAAACTATGCCGAGATATATTCAAGGCAGACTCAGACTGCCTTGGCAGGCTCTTGGAACGATGTAAACGAAGGCTCTTCCGACATCAGCTACTACAGCACAAAAAATACAGGCTATATCTGTGAGTTCGAGCCGGAACAATTTACGACGGACAACGGCTATTATCTCAACGGAAACCTGTACAAAGTCTATGACAAGCAGTTAAGCTGGGAAAACGCAAATTCTCTTGCTTCATACAATAAAGGACATCTTGTAACAATAACCTCAACTGAAGAATACAATTTCGTCAAAGAGATGGCAAAACAAGGCTCGTCCGCGTCATATTGGATAGGATTTACGGATAAATCCTCGTTCCAGGACTTCAAGTGGGTCACGGGTGAAAAAATCACCTACACCAACTGGTCGAGCGGCTATCCGAGCAATAAAAACTCTATCGACCGATATGTTGAGTTTAACAGCAACCGCAGATGGAGCAATGTAAAAAACACAGGTAAGGATGATATTCAGACAGGCTGTATCATCGAGTTTGAAAATTACAGCCTTGCGCTTGAATCTATTGTCGTTGTTTCAAAGCCCGATAAGACTAACTATATCCAAGGCGAAGAGCTTGATCCGACAGGACTTGTCGTAAGGGCAAACTACGAATACGGCGTGAAGGAATTTGTCACCGGCTACAAGCTCAGCGGATACGACAAAAATGCCACAGGTCTTCAGAAGGTGACCGTAACATACAACGGCAAAACAGTGCAGTTTTCCGTCTACACTTCAAAGAAAACCACGCCTGTTTCTTCCGTAAGTCTAAACAAAACTTCTCTGTCTCTTGAAGCAGGATCGTCTGCTTCTCTTGCTGCGACAGTATCTCCGAGCGACGCGACGAATAAAAAGGTCACATGGTCGTCGGACAATACAGCCGTCGCGACAGTCTCCTCAGACGGTAAAGTTACGGCTGTTTCTGCGGGCAAGGCGACTGTAAGCGTTAAAACGAATGACGGCTCATACACGGCAAAATGCTCTGTCACCGTCACTGAAAAGAAGCTTGTTGTAAAAGCTCTCCAAATCGCAGCAAATCCAACAAAAACGACCTACGAAGTCGGAGAAAACCTTGATCTTTCGGGAATGAAAGTCAATGTCGAATATGACAACGGCACTAAAAAGGATGTCACCTCTAAGTGCTCTGTTTCGGGTTTTGACTCGTCTTCCGCAGGTGAAAAGAAAGTGACTGTTTCGTATACCGAATCGGGAAAAACAGTTTCTACGAGCTTTACAGTGACAGTCAATCAGAAATCAGACGATGATTCACCCTTGAATTTCCTCAAAATTTTCAAATGGCTGAGCCTGTTGAAAGAAAAGATAATGTCATGGCTGAAAATCGTCTCCTTATCAAACGGCGAATAAGAACTTGATTCGTCTGTATTCAATATCATCAAGGAACGGGAGACTGTATCATTTTTTGAGACAGTTTCCCGTTATCAATAAAAAACACTTTTCAGTATGGAGTGAAGGAATGAAAGCAAAATTTCTCAAAGCGGCTCTTTGCGTTGTGATGGTTTTGTCGCTGCTCTTTGCTATGGTTTCGACAGGCTTTGCTGCCGATGATTATGAGGCTTTTCTGGACAAGCTCGGTTACTATGAATCGGGGAATAACTACAAAGTCAAAAATCAATTTGGCTATCTTGGCAGATGGCAGCTTGGTACACAGGGTCTTAGGGATATAGGTTTTATGGATTCCTACGGAAACTGGACTGCTCTTGCAAACAGCTTCGGAGTGTACAGCACGGAGGATTTTCTCAACACTCCTGCCGCGCAGGACTATGCGATCAGACTTTTTGACAAAAAAATATGGTCGTATATTCAGTATCTTGGCGACGATCAGTACATAGGCTCCGATTTTCAGGGAGTGACAGTAACCCTTTCGGGACTTGTTGCCGCGGCTCATCTTGTCGGAGCAGGCGGCGTGCATGAGATGTTCATGACAGGCGTCGCGACGACTGACGCGCTGGGAAACAGTTGTGTTTTTTATCTGCGCGAGCTTTCAGGGTACGATATATCGGCTTTTCTCGGCGCAGATCTTTCAAAATATCTGACGACTGCAATCAAATCAAAGGCGCAGATACAAAAGATTCAAACTGCCATGCAGTCTACATCTTCAACTATCAACCTCTACGGCAACACAAGCGAATGTAACTATCTGCTGGGTACTGATTTTTCCGGCGCTTTGGATGAAAACAATTATTTCTCGCGCGATGAAAAAGTTTATGCCGTCTCAGTTGACCTGAAAAATAAGCATGACGGATATAACTCGCTTAAAATCAGCGCAGCTTCTCCCGGTAAGGTGGGAAGCGATGTCGCGTTTCGGACAGATACAAACGGAAATGTCGAAAACGACAGCTATATCGGCGATTATAAAAAAATGACTTTGTCTTTTTATGCAAAAAGTTCTGTCGATAAAGTCAAGCTGTCGTGGAGATTCGGCTATGCTGCTGAGGCATATTCTCCAATCGAGATTTCTAAGAACTGGAAAAAATATCACATCACTTTCACAAAGAAAAGCTCGGACGGCTCTATGCTGTATTTATATTTTGACAAGGCGGCAAATGTAAACCTTTCCGAAATAATGCTCGTCGACGGTGAAGCCGAGCCGACGCTTTTCAGGTGTGAAACTTCAAAATGTATCAAGAGCATAAAGGCGATTTATCTTTCGTCATACGGCAAGCTGCCCGTTCCGACAAGACAGGGGTATAGCTTTGAGGGATGGTACACTTCAAAGAGCGGCGGCAAAAAGGTCGACGCTTCAACCCCTGCTTACGATAAGAGCCTGAATCTTTATGCCCACTGGACAAAGATCCCTAAATATATCCTTGAAAAAGCGACGGAGTATGACGGGCATTATTACACTTTGTTTACCGATGATCTTTCGTGGGAACAGGCAAAAGTGGCGTGCGAACAGATGGGCGGATATCTTGCCGTAATAAATGACGAAAGCGAAAACGATATGATAGTAGAGCTTTGCTCTTCAACGAGCAAGGGACTTTACTGGATCGGAGCGTATGCTGACGTTGACGGAAAATGGAACTGGGTAAACGGCGAAAAATTTGATTTTACTGCATGGGATAAAAATCAGCCAAGCGGCGGTAATGAGAAATATGCCCAGCTTTATGCAGAACATTCGGACAGTGAGCATATCGGCAGGTGGAACGACGCTGTCGGAACATCGGGGGCAATAAGCTGGTTTGGCGTAAAAAATGTCGGTTTTATTTGCGAGTTCGACCCAAAGACTGTTTCAAATGCTGTCTGTGAAAAGGTGAACGGAACGAGCACATATACTGTTTTTGATTCACAGATCGGTTGGTATAACGCAAACTTTTTCTGCCAGACTCATGGAGCAAACCTTGTCACTGTGACAAGTAAGGACGAAAATTCGTTTGTCGCCTCTCTTTTGAAAGAGGGATCGTGCGACGGATACTGGATGGGCGCGACGAATCTTTACGGCAGCGGAGAA